>CALILB010000201.1 GCA_938016625.1 uncultured bacterium
CCATCGAGGAGGCGTGCGGCGCCTGGGCCAGCAGGGCCCGGAGATCACTGTCGTACTCCGCACTGTCACCGATCGCCTGCTGGAAAATGGCCGGATTGCTGGTTACACCGCTGACCCCGTCCTCGGCAATCATCCTCTCCAGCCCGCCATTGACGAGGATGTCGCGGCGGATAAAGTCGAGCCAGACGGCCTGGCCCCGGTCCACCAGCTTCTTTATTCGATTCATCTGCTCCTCCCCGGTTGCTCGAGGCCTATGCTAACCCGAACCCTCGGCACTCGTGGTGTGTGATCCCCCGGCGAGTTCTGCGCGTAGTTACTGCCGGTAGCCCCAGATAGGCTCTCCCCGGACCGGGCGCTTGTGCAAGTGTTGACGGAGCGTTAAGCTGGGACCAAGGACACTGAGGTCCACAAACAGCGCTCTCGGCATTTCGATTTTGGGGGAAAACCGATGCGGAGTTTCAAAGTCGCTCTTCTACTGACGGTCATGACAGCCATGGCCGCCGTTGCCACTGCCCAGGCGTGGTCCGGGCCGGCAGCTGTAGGTTTTCAGGTCAGCAATCGGAAGGGACGTCCTATCACCGCCGCCCGGGTGACGCTCGAGCTCCAGGCACCAGAGGGCAAGACCGGTCCACCACCGGTGGAGACCGACGCCAAGGGGCGAGCCGTTGTCGCCAATCTGGCGGCCGGAACCTGGCAGGTGGAAGTCAGCCACCCCGACTTTCTCTCCTATGTCGCCGTGGTCGATCTGGTCGCCGGCAAGAAGCCGGCGGTCTCCGCCTCCTTCCTGCAAGCCGGAGGCACCTCCCTGACGCCGATGAAGGTAAAGATCGTGCGTGGCAACCCGAGCCAGGCCAGCCCACCGCTGGTAGTGGCATCGACACCGGTACCCAAGACCGAACCGACTCCGGCGCCGGTCGAACCCGCTCCGGCGCAACCCGTTCCCGTTCCGTCCCCCGCAGAGCCAGAGCCGGTGGAAGCCTCGGAAGAGGTCCGTCCCGAGGAGCCCGCGGTGCCGGAGCCCCAGCCCGAGCCGGAGCCCGAGACCGCCCGAGTCGACGTCGAGCCGACCCCGCCACCGGCACCGGTCACCCCGGCACCGGTCGTACCCGCACCGGTAGAGCAGCCGGAGCCCGCGGTGGTCGAGGAACCGGAGGTCGAGATGCCTCCGGCCCAGCCCGAGGTCTACGAAGTCGCCCCCGAGCCCGAGGTCGCACCGGTGCCGGTCGCGGTTCTCCCGCCGGCGCACTCCGATCCCGTGCCCGAACCGGAGCCGGTGACCATCACCGAGACCGCCCCGCTGGAGAGCGAGCGTGGTGTGTCGCCGCCGGCGACGGCGCCGCCACCCGCGCCGGTCGAGCCCGAAGTCGAAGAGATTGCGCCGGAGCCCGAGGAGATTTCGGCTCCCGTCGCGGCGGAGGTCCAGGAGGTGGCACCCGAGCCGCCGGTGGTGTCTGAACCCGAACCGGAGCCCGAGGTGGCGGTCGTGGTCGAAGAGCCGGTCGTCGAAGCACCAGCCATCGAGCCCGAGGTCGAGATGCCTCCGGTCGAGCCCGAGGTCGAGGAAGCGGCTCCGGAGCCCGAGGAGATGCCGACACCCGTCGCACCCGAGACCCAGGAGGTGGCACCCGAGCCGCCGGTGGTGCCCGCGGCCCCGGTGAGCCCGCCACCGGTGGAGCCCGAGCCTCAACCCGAACCGGAGCCCGAAGTACCGGTGGCGGCCGCGGTCGAAGAACCGGTTGTCGAAGCACCAGCCATCGAGCCCGAGGTCGCCGCGCCGGCCCCAGTCGTCGAGGAGGCTTCCCCACCACCTCCAGCGCCGGTGTCGGCTCCACCCGCTACCGCTCCGGCGACGATTCTTCCCGCCCCGCCGGCTCTTGGTCCCAGTCTCGCCTCTTTTCGAGACGAGTCGTGCATCGAGTGCAAGATCGGTGAATGGTCGGTCGTCTCCACTCTGGCCGTAGGCGCCGCCATCCCGGGGTCGACCGGTGATTGCCCGAGCGGCATAACCGAGGCGGCGCAACAGGCCGCCGAGGGACTGGGCCGATCCACCGCGCTCCAGGGGCTCTCCTTTGCCGGGCCGGCTTTCGAGAGCTCACCCGCTGGCGCGCTCGCCGTTGTCGAGTCCGATGCGGTCTCAGCGGTGCAGAATCTGCTCGCCCCGTTTGGCGGGACCAACTGTGGCGTGGTGGCGGCCGTTCTCCCCCGGGCGGGCCGATTTGTCGGCTTTCAATACGGCGCCGCCGACGATCAGAGCGGCGGCGTATGTGAGCCGGAGGTGGAATGCACGATCGGCCAAAGCCGCTGGCTCGCCAGCCCCGAGATCGTGCGTGGCCCGCATGCCACCGTGGTCTATGGTGTATTTCAGAATCTCTCGGTGGGGCGCGAGCGTCGCGCCGAGTTCGCCGTATTCTTCAGGCCACCGACCGCCTTCTGGCGGCCACCGGCGGACCGATAACCGGCTAGGCTTCCAGCTGCCCACGCAACACCGTCACCGCCTGGCCACCGAGCAGCACGCGGTCGCCGGCGGTCCGTGTGCGCACCACGCCTCCTCGACGCGAGGCCTGATAGCCGAGGAGATCGCTTCGTCCCAGCCGCTCGGCCCAGAAGGGGGCCAGACAACAGTGCGCCGAACCGGTGACCGGATCCTCATCGACACCAACGGCCGGGGCAAAGAATCGTGAGACAAAGTCGAAGTCAGCTCCCGTCGCGACACTGGTGATCATGACCCCGCGAGTGGTGGCCTGGCGGAGCTTGCCAAAATCGGGCGCCGCTTCGCGCACCTCCTTCTCCGACTCGAGCTCGACCAGATAGTCGAACCGATTCTTGCCCAGCCACTTTGCTTCGACACCCAGCGCCGGCAACAGGTCGGGTGGCGCCTCCACCGCTTCCGGGCCCTCTGCCGGGAAATCGAGCTCGATCCATTCGTCGCTGCGCTTGGCCGCCAGCCGACCACTCAGAGTCCAGAACGAGATCTCGGCCGCGGGCTCGACAACGCCTCGCTCCCAGAGAAAGTGGGCGCTTGCCAGAGTTGCATGACCGCAGAGCTCGACCTCGACCTCGGGCGTAAACCAACGGAGATCGAAACCGTCGTCACGTGGGCGCAGAAAAGCGGTCTCGGAAAGGTTCATCTCCGCCGCCACCTGCTGCATCCACTCATCGTCCGGGTAGGCGGGTAACAGGGTGACAGCCGCCGGATTGCCGCCAAACGGCTGCCGCGAGAATGCGTCGATCTGAAAAATCTCTGTCTTCACAGTCATCTCCTGGGGCGGCATGTTCGCTCCAGAATAACCGGAGCCTCTTGACATTCCAAACCGGTGATCGGAAAATTTGAACAATGGTTCAAAAACTACAAGACCCGCCACCGGTCACGGATGTCAAGACCCTGCGGCGCAAGCGGGAGATCCTCGAAGCGGCCTCTCGTGTCTTCAGACGGCGAGGGCTCCACGCCACCGGTATGCGCGAAATCGCCGCCGAGCTCGAGATGCACGTCGGCAATCTCTACTACTACTTTCGCAACAAGGAGGACCTGCTGGCCTTCTGCCAGGAGGATGCTCTTGCCGGTCTTCTCGATCTCGCCGGACATGTCCGGGCCACCGGGTTGCGCGCCGATGCCAAGCTATGCCGCCTCATTATCGGGCACGTGGTCCGAGTCAACGAGGAGACGCCGGGGGCGCTGGCCCACCTCGAGGTCGATGCGCTGACCGGCGACCGGCGGCAGAAGGTGCTCGACCAACGAGATGCCTACGAAGCGGCCTACCGCAAGATCATCACCGACGGTGTCGAGCAGGAGGTCTTTCGTCCGGTAGACGCCACCGTCACGGCGATGGCCATCCTGGGTGCCCTCAACTGGACCGTCAAATGGTACCGGCAGGACGGCCGGAGGAGCAGCCAGGAGATCGGCAGAGAGTTTGCCGATTTGCTGGTGCGCGGACTGCTGGCACCCGGTGTCGAGCTCGCCGCGGAGTCCGCCGATGGCTGAGCGGACCACAACGCTGGAGTTGCTGATCAACGGTGAGAGCCGGGTGGTGGCCTTCCCCACTCATCACACCCTGCTCGAGGTGCTGCGCGAAGAGTGCGGTCTGACCGGCACCAAGCATGGGTGCGAGCTTGGGGAGTGCGGCACCTGTGCAGTACTGGTGGACGGGCAACCGGTTCTCTCCTGTCTGGTGCTGGCGGCACAGATGAGTGGGCGCGAGATCGAGACCGTCGAGGGTCTGCAGGAGGGCAACCGGCTTCACCCGCTGCAGCAGACCTTTGCCGACCTCAACGCCGCTCAATGCGGATACTGCACACCCGGCATCCTGATGACCGCCAAGGCGCTGTTGGCCGACAACGCGCACCCCACCCGGGACGACATCCGCGAGGCACTGTCGGGTACGCTCTGCCGTTGTACCGGCTATCACAAGATCCTCCAGGCGGTAGAGGGTGCCGCCCAGCTGGCCGCCGGCGAGGAGTGGACACCGGCGGCAGACTCTCTGCATGGCGCTACCCCGCCCGACCGGGGAAGCGAATGAGGAACTGTCGCCATGGCTGAGCCGAGCGACGGCAAGCAGCGCGACGAATCCCTGGATTTGCCCGGGCGCCACATCGGGCAGCCGTTCCGGCGGGTGGACGGACGGGCCAAGGTGACCGGCACCACCCGGTTTGCCGACGATCTTCACTTTCCTCGGCTTTGTCACCTCAAACTGGTGCGCTCCACCCTCCCCCACGCCAGGATCAAAGCGATCGATTTCTCCAGCGCGGCCGATGTGCCCGGTTATCTCGGTTCGCTGACCGGTCGGCAGATGCCCCATCCCTTTGGGATCCTCCCGGTCTCCGAAGACGAGCATGCACTTTGCATCGAGAAGGTCCGTTATGTAGGCGATCCGGTGGCAGCAGTGGCCGCCACCAGCGAGGAGGCAGCCTACGAGGCAGCCCTACGGGTCGAGGTCGAGTACGAGCCGCTCGACACCATCGATGGTATCGACACGGCTCTTGCCGCCGATCTGGATCGGATCCACGACTACGGCGACGGCAACAACATCCACAAGAAGGTGTCGATGCGTTTTGGCGACCTCGAGGCGGGGTTTGCCGAGGCCGACCTGGAGCTCGAGGACACCCTCTTCTACGAAGGCAACACCCATCTGGCCATGGAGCAGCACGCCACGGTGGCGGTGGCTGAGGACGAAGACCGGGTCACGGTCTACTCGTCGACTCAGACGCCCCACTACGTCCACCGGGCACTGGCAAAGGTTCTGGAGCTGCCACCATCGCGCATCCGGGTCATCGCCTGCTCCAACGGCGGCGGTTTTGGCGGCAAGAGCGATGTCTTCAACCACGAGATCGTTGCCGCCAAGATGGCCCTCGAGCTCGGCCGCCCGGTCAGGATCACGCTCAATCGGGAAGAGATCTTCTACTGTCACCGCGGTCGTCACCCCACGCTCATGCACCTGCGCACCGGCTTCAAAAAGGACGGCTCGATGACCGCCCAGCACCTGCGCACAGCGCTCGACGGTGGTGCCTACGGCAGCTATGGTGTGGCGTCGACCTACTACACCGGTGCGCTCCAGACCGTTACCTACGACCTGCCCCGCTACCGGTTCGATGGTGTTCGCTGCTTTACCAACAAACCCCCATGCGGCCCCAAGCGGGGACACGGCACTCCCCAGCCCCGGTTTGGCTTCGAGGTTCATCTCGACAAGGCGGCCGAGAAGCTCGGTATCGACCCGGCCGATCTACGGCTGAGGAATCTCGCCGAGCCCGGGAGCGTCACCGCCAACTGGCTCCAGCTGGGCACCATCGGCCTACGGCGTTGCATCGAAGCGGTGGTCGCCGGCAGCGGCTGGCGCGAGCGCTATGGCAGGCTCCCCCACGGCCGTGGTCTCGGTCTGGCCTGTGGCTCCTATCTGTGTGGCGCGGGTCTCCCCATCTACTGGAACCACATGCCGCAGTCGGGTGTTCAGCTAAAGCTCGATCGCTCGGGGGGTGTGGCCGTCTTCTGCGGCGAAGCCGAGATCGGTCAGGGCTCCGACTCGGTGTTGGCAGCCGTAGTCGCCGAAGTTCTGGGTATCGATCTGGCCGACATCCGGCTTTGTGTGGCGGATACCGATCTGACACCGGTCGACCTGGGTAGCTACTCCTCGCGGGTGACCCTGATGGTCGGTCATGCCGCCCATCAGGCTGCCGAGCGGGCCCGAAAGCTCATCGCCCAGGCGGTGGCCAAGCGGCTCGAGGTGCCCCGCGAGAGACTGATCTTCGCCGAGCGACGAGTTTTCGATGCCGCCGATCCGGAGAAGGGATTGAGCTTCGAGGATGCCGTCACCGTTGCCGAAGCCAAATGGGGCACTCTCGGCACTACCGGCTCGTACATCCCACCACGGGCACCGGGCAAGTACCGGGGTGCCGGTGTCGGCCCGTCGCCGACCTACTCCTACTCCGCCGCCGTGGTCGAGGTCGAGGTCGACCCCGAGACCGGTCTCTACCGGCCCGATCATGTTTGGATCGCTCACGACATCGGACGCTCGATCAACCCGGTTCTCGTCCTGGGGCAGGTCGAGGGCTCGGTCTACATGGGTCTGGGCGAAGCGATGATGGAGGAGCAGGCGTTCCGCGCTCTCCCCCGCCACCTGTCGAGCGCTCTGGTCCACAAGACGCCCTCGCTGTTGGAGTACAAGAGCCCGACCTTTCACGACATGCCACCGGTGACGAGCTATCTGATCGAGGACCCCGACCCCCAGGGCCCGTTTGGCGCCAAGGAGGTCGGGCAGGGACCGCTGCTGCCGGTACCACCGGCGCTGGCCAACGCCATCTACGACGCCGTCGGCGTGCGCATCGACCAGGTCCCCATACAGCCCCAAATGATCCTCAAGGCCCTGGATGAAAAGAGTCGCGGCCGACAAGCACGATATGGACCAAAAGTCTTCCCGGAGGTCGACTTCGGCGAGATCCTGAGAGTACTGACTCCGGCAGAGGGGGGTGACGGCCATGCGCTCAACGAGCACGGGGAGAAGAAAGCGCACGGTATGAGCGGCGCCGACGGCACCATGTCCAGCCGCGACGAGGCGCTCAAAGACAAAGATGGTGCAGTCACCACCAAATAGCCAACCGCGGCCGACGAGCATTTCATGCTGAGACTTCCCCCCTTCGACTTTTACACCCCCGGCAGTCTCGCCGAGGTCATCGAGCTTCTGGCCGGAGAGGGCCCCGAGACCCGGGTCGTCGCCGGTGGTACCGATCTGTGGCCAAACATGAAACGCCGTCATCAGAAGGCCGAGCGGGTGGTAAGCCTGATGGCGATTCCCGAGCTGGCCGGCATCGAGGGTCACAACGGTGAGCTCCGTCTCGGCAGCACCACCATCCTGGACGACATCGTCCGCAGCCGGGAGATCACCGAGCGCTTCCCCGCCCTGGCCCGGGCTGTGGCTTCGATCTCCTCGCCACCGCTGCGCTACATGGGCACCATCGGCGGCAACATCTGCGTCGACACCCGCTGCACCTACTACAACCAGACCGAGGAGTGGCGACGGTCGATCGACTACTGTATGAAGGAGGAGGGCACCATCTGCTGGGTCGCCCCGAGCTCACCCCGGTGCTGGGCCCATTCGGCCTCCGACTCGGCACCGATCCTGTGCGCGCTCGGTGCACGGGTCGAGATGGTGTCGAAGCGGGGCGACCGGATTCTGCCGCTGACCGACTTCTACCGCGACGATGGGATCGACTATCTCGACAAAGCCCCCGACGAGGTCGTCGCCCGGATTCTGATCCCGAGCGACAGCGACAGCGCTCGCTGCGGATCGAGCTTCTGGAAGCTGCGGCGGCGCGGATCGATCGACTTTGCCGTGCTCTCGGTGGCGGCCGCGGTCTGGACCGACGACGGCAACCGCGTGACCGACGCCCGCATCTATCTGGGCGCGGTCGGCTCGCGGCCTCTGCCGGTAGCCGGACTGGCCGACTGTCTCGAGGGCCGACTGCTCAGCGAAGAGACCATCTCCGAGGCCGCGGCCCTCGCGCGAAAGACGGCAACGCCGATGGACAACACCGACTTCCAGGCCCAGTGGCGGGGCGTCATGGCGGCCCGCTACACCGAGGCGGCGCTGCGTGAGATCGCCGGTCTCGATCCTCGAGGCCTACCTCCACAACACCTCCTGTAGACCCCTGGGATGCCGACCGAGGCGAGACCCGGCCCCGGATCGAATCCGGGGCCGGGAGCGCATCTTTCTAGAAGCTGAAGCGGTAGGTACCGATGTAGTTCCGCTTCGACTGCGGGCGGAAGAACGAGGCGTTCGAGAACTCGGAGTAGAGCTCGTCGGTCAGGTTGGCGATGACAATGCCGAGGGTATGTCTCTGACGTCCGCGCTCGTATACGGTCACCCCACCGGCCAGATTGTGAACCGTGAAGGCGGGGAGCTCCGCGCCGACGGCCGGCAGCGGCTCGTCGGGATCGAAGGTCGAGGGCTGGCTGAAGTTGTGGCGCAGCCGCCACTCCACCCAGTAGCGACCCTTGGGCTGGTCGTAGCGAACGTAGGCGCTCAGCTTGCTGTTGACGGTGTCACCGGTAGGCGGGTTATCGCTGTCGATTCGCTCGCCGTCCAGGTCCATGTAGTTGCCACCCAGAGAGACGCCGTTCCTGAACCTATAACCGATGATTCCTTCGAAGCCGTCGATGCGCAACTTGTCGATGTTCCGCTGCTGGACGACAAAGCGGGCGCCCGAGGCCTCGATGTCGTCCTGGACATCCTGCGGTAGCTCGTCGATCTCCTCCTGACTCAAGAAGTCCTGGATAACGCCGTTGTCGATCTCGTTGCGGAAGATAACCAGCTCGAACATGGCGTTGCGCCGCAGATACTTGATGCCCACCTCGATATTGTCGCTCTCCTCGGAGACCAGGCCGGGATTGAGGATCTGGTACCCCTCCCCTTCCGGGGTCGGACCGTTGAATAGCCGCTCGACGATATTGGGGGCTCGAAAAGCGGTGCCATAGGAGCCGAGGATGTTCAGGCTTGGTGTGATGCTGTAGATGAGGTTGAGCGCTCCTACCAACGAATTATCGGAGAAATCCAGACCCGAGATATCCCAGTCGGGCGTCGGTTTGGCGTCGGTCGAGACATCTTGGAAACGAGCGCCGATGGTGGCCTTGAATCGCTCGGTGACCAAGAACTCGTCCTGGATGAAGACCCCGTAACTGGTGTTCTCGGCGTTGGGTGTGTTGGCCTTGTCGTCGGTCGCGATATCTTCTATTTCAAAGGGCGGGAAAGGGAACCTGATGGTAGTGGTCGTTATATTCCTGTCGGTGTTGAAGGAGTCGTCCTGGAAGATCTCGGCGCCGTAGGTGAGCACGTGCTTCTGACCCGCCAGCTTGATGAGCTCGACGCGGGTGCCCAAGGTCTCCAGATCGGTGAAGTTGAGACTGTTGATCGCCACCGAGGAGTCTGGAGCCCCGGGGAAGATCGGACCGATGTTGATATCGATGTTGTTGGCCAGCTGCCGCTCGTTGTCCTGGTAGTAGAGCTGGACTTCGGCGGTGTCGGCCACCACGCTATTCAACCCCGAGCCGATCCAGCCAAAGGTGTAGCGGTCGAAGTCTTGGAAGGGATAGAGGATCTGCAATAGGAAGTCGTCGCTTTCGCCATATGCCGTCGGGTCGACCCAGCCAAACCCGGTCTCATCGGCACGATAGCGGTTGAAGCGGAACGAGACAATGTGGCGCTCGTTGAGATCGTACCCAACATAGCCAAAGAACGAGTTGTCGGTGAGCCCGGTGTCGTTGACCACTGTCTCCTCATCCAGCTTGATGTCACCAAAGGTACCCGACGGTGCATCGTATTCGCTGGCATCTCGATAGGTGACACCCGCGTTGAACGAGAACTTCCCCTGGCGTCCGTCGAGCGTCAGATTGCCCCGACCCATCGAAGCTGCTGTCCCATACCGCAGCCCCACCGAGCCACCCAGCCACGATCCATCACCGTAGGCCGGTGTCTGGCTCACCAGGTTGAGTACGCCGCCGATGGCATCGGTGCCGTAAAGGACCGATGACGGTCCACGCACCACCTCTACCGTCGAGACGCTGTCCAGATCGATGAGACCCGGGATCTCGCCAAAGTCGGACTGGCGCCGGGCATTGTTCATCCGCAGCCCGTTCTCCATGAACAACACCCTGAGGCCGCGCTGACCACGGATGACCGGACGCATCTGATTCGGACCCACGCCGTTGACATCCACTCCCGGCTGGTCCCTGAGCAGATCTACGGGGTTGTCGGGCAACCTTTCCTGGATCTGTTTTTCGGTCACCACCGTTACCGGGGTCGAGATGGAAAAAGCGCTCTCCTCCCTGCCGGTGGCCGTGACCGTCGTGGTGGCGAAGAAGGACTCCATGTCATCGTCATCCTCGCCTTCTTCCTCTTCGTCTTCGTCTGTCTGATCCGACCCTGAGTCCTGGTCGGCCACCGTCGTCGCGGTCGTCTCGACCGCACCTTCCGCGGTGTCGTCAGTCAGAGCTGTCAATGGCGCCGCCATGACTATCAGCACCATTGCCAGAGCAAGCAGCAAATTCCGAAGTGTCATGTTTCAATCCTTTCTAGAGTTTGAACCTGAGGCTCGGCCAGGGCATTGGCAGATAGCGAAGCCTTGCCATAGACATTGAGCCGGTAGCCCCCATAGATGAATAGAAGCCCTATCAACTCGGTGATGTAGAGGGCCTCTACATAGCCAGCTCGGGTAAGAGATCCGCCGATACCAGGCAAGATCGCCCCCACCGCGATCAAGATATTTCCCAGATAGCGATGCCGCAGCTGTGGTGCCTGGCGAAAGCGCCAGGCCGACACCATGGCACCGCCAACCAGGAAGAAGACCGAGTAGAGGTTGATGAATGGGCTGATCAGGCGAATCCACTGCCACTCGATAACCTTGCCGGAGAGCCGGTGGGCCTCCGCCAACGAGGTGTCGAGCGGGGTGATGAAAACGAATACCGAAGCGATAGCGATCAGACTGCAGACTATCCAAGCGGACCGATCGGCAAACTTGCGCTTCATGAGCAGGTAGATCGAGCCTTGCGCCAAGGGGTAGCCACCGAGAAAAGCACCGGCGACATACCACAGTCGAAAGACAAACGGATTCCAACCTCTGATGCTGGTGTAGGCCTCGGTGAACGTGCCAATACCGTAGGTGACCATACCTATGCCCCACCACAGAAGGTGGAGTCCACCACCCTTGGCTCGATAGCGTGAGAACAACTGCCAACTAAAGATGACCGCACAGACCGTCGTGATGACCGGCAGGTGCAGTACGGTTCGGTGAAGAGTCTCGAGATCCAATTTCGTACTCCAGATTCTGGTTCTATGTCCAACATCCTGTCTCGCGGCAGGCCGGGCCGACTGCCACGACTGCGCGAGAAAGCGTCCAGCAAGCCGGCTACGCCTTCGAATTGGACAGCCCTGGGGCTTGTCGTCCAGAGGCGGCCGAGGTGAGACTAGGCGGGGGGTGGTCGAGAGGCGAGTTGGAGCGTCCAACCGGCCAGCAAAGAGGGGCCGCCTGGAGCGTCGAGAAGCGAAAAAGTGCTCGCCGGGCGTGCGGGCGGCACTCCCAAGAATCCCGCCAGCAAGACGAGACAGGCGGCCGCCAGGGTGACACCAATGACGGTCGCCGGGAGCGCCAACATCAGACCGGCGCGTTGAATATCGGTACTGGCTTCCACGCCCTCGGCCAGAGGTCCGTAGAAGCTTACGTGCAGGAGGAGAACGAGCAACCAGAAGGCCAGCGCCTTTCTACCCCAGACCAGCGGGACGCCCCGGTGGCGAAGGCGGAAGAGCCCCAGCAGGAGGAAGATTGTCGCCAACCACCTGACGGCGACCACCGGCTCGAGTAGCGTCAGGTCGGCGACCCGCTGCCAGAGCAGCACGGCGTGATAGATCACCAGCAGGGCAACCAACACCGGTCCGGCGATGACGGCCAGCAGAGGGCGCGGCGTCGAGCGCCGTAGCCGGCGCCGGGCGCGAGCCAAGAGGTCTCGCGGTAGCGGACTGTTGCGTTCTGTGGCTACACCGATCACGGGCTCTTTACGCTCTTCGACATGTCCTCGGTTTCGTAGTTGGTTAGCTAACTATAGCCGACTAAGAGGTTTCGCGAGAACCTCAGAACGGGTAGGTGGGGGAACTATCCCTATGGGCAGGGTCGGTTGGGCCTTGATTACCTGATCCCAAGCAGCTTGTGCACCTGTACCGACAGGCGCCAGGGTGGGTTCTCCTCCACCAGCCGGAGACACCACTCGAGGGTTCTGCGCTCCAGACGAGTGCCGTCAAAAGCCGGTGAAATCAGGTAGTGGCCGGCCTCCACCACGGTTTCGGGTAGGGCCTGTCCATAGGCCCGTACATACTTCACCTCGTCCGCCGATCGTTGGCGGATGGCGTGCTCGGCCACCTTTGGGCTGACCGTCACCCAGTCGAGGCCGGGTGGCAGCTCCACACTCCCATTGGTCTCGATCGCCAGCTTGTAGCCGGCCGCGTGCAGGCCGTCGATGAGCTCCCGGTCGACCTGGAGAGCCGGCTCACCACCTGTAACCACGATCCAATCGCAGGTGGGGCTCGACGCCTGCAACTCGCTCACGATCTCCTCCAGGTTCAGCTCGCGACCCGACTCGAACTCGGTGTCGCAATCGAACCCGTGGGTCTCTACGGTGCAGGCCAGATTGCATTTGGACAGACGCAGGAAGAGGTTGGGCGTACCCGTCCTCACTCCTTCGCCCTGCAGGCTGAAGAAGATCTCGTTCACCTGGTAGTGATTCACAGCCTTGCCTCGGCGAACGAGCTCTCCGACTCCCAGAGGACGACCTTGACGACCTGGACCCCGGTCCCGGCGAGCGCCTCCGGTGCCACCTCCCGCAGCAGGTAGTCGGCCAGGTTCTCCGCCGTCGGGTTGCTGTCGAGCAGAAACAGCCTCTGCCCCACCACCTTTTCGACGGCGGCCCGCGCCTCCTCGTCCTCCCGGTGGAGGATGAATCCATGATCCCAGTTGTCGTCGATCCAACCGCCCAGGCGCTTGGCCAACACCGAGAAATCGATGACCCGGCCCAGATCGTCGAGCTCGGCAGCTGCGGCGTGAAAGAACGCCACGTAGTTGTGACCGTGGAGCCAGGCACACTTGCTCTCGTGCTTCCAGACCCGGTGACCAGCACAGAACCTGATCCTTCGAGTGCACTCGATCATCTTGTCTTACCAGCGGTTCGGATCGACCAAAGAGAGCCTGATCGGCGCCCTACTGCAAAAAATAGAGTGTCGCCAGAGCCGTAACAAGACCGAGGTAGTGGAATCCGAGCGAGGCCACGAGACTACCGGATCGCTCCCGCACCATACCAAGAGCCAGCCCGGCCAAAAGTGCAGCGACTACGAGCAGCAAGACCGAGTAGGGAGTCGGCGGCCGGCCGAGCGGTGAGACGAGTTGGAGCCCCAGCGGCAGAGTCCACAAGGCGTAGTAGGCCCCCGACAGGGCCACCGGCCAGGAAAGGAACCACCGACCGCCGGCGTGTTGGCTGTCGAAACTCCGCACCAGCACACCGTGAGCCAAGCCTCGAAAAACGATCTCGGCCAGCAGGGGAAAGGCTACCCAGGCCAACAGCCTGTCGCCGGTCACCGGACCGGGAGGCGCCCCCGATCGCCAGACCCACATCCCACCGAGAAGGGCCGCCAGGATCACGGCCGGTGTCAGTTTGAGCCAGTCTCGGCCTTCGGGCATTTGGAACCCATAAAGTCGGCGGCTCCTGCCGCGGGCCAGGGCGAGCAGGATCAACACCGAAGCGGTCAGACTCAAAACCAGGAAACCTCGCCAGCGGTGGGCGAGCAATTGGATGGCTCCCAACGGTTCGATTGTGCCCCAGGCGGCGGCCAACCAACCGGCCAGCATGGTGACACCGGCAAGGGCAAAGGCCTGCAAGGCGGCACCGAGACGCTGGCGAAGATCCGGTCGATGGTAGGCCAGGTGGAGTGCCTCGGCGATATCCACCGGATCGAGTTTGGTGCCGGTGAGCCGTGGTGAGCCACCGATCTCACCCGAGCCGCCCCATTTGTTGGCCGACCCACCCACATCCACGGCTGGGTCCATCGCGTTCAGCTTGCGGTAGGCCGCATCGAGGTTGAAGGGCAAAAAGGGATCCACCTGGCGAAGGGTGTAGGTCTCCGGCGCCTTTTGTTGAGCGATCACACCCAGCCGCTTGCCATAGAGACGCTTGAGATCGCTCTCGAGCTCGTAGATGCCGCAGTCCGACCGGCAGACGACCGCGATCCGATTGCCGGTCAGCTCACCCCGCGCCAACTCCTCGATCCCACGAAACGCCTCGAAGAACCAGGGCGGATACACCAGTTGGTCCATCATCACCAACCGGGAGACCGTGTACTCGAGCGGATCGCTTTCGTTCCAGAGGTTCTGCTGCTTGAGGTCCTTCTCCTCCTGGCGCAGCTCCTCCAGCTTGCGAAAGGAGTCGTCGAGCAGATCCTGGGGAAATCCCGAGAACTCGCGAAAGGCCAAGCCGTGCGAGTCGATGAGCCCTTCGAGCCGGATAACGGGGACTACCGTCCGCCGGATGACCTCGGCGTCCTCTGCCTGCAGATGCATGCTGTTGAGCAGCACCCAGATGGCGAGCACCGAGTCCAGGTCGGGCTCGTTGGCGTAGATCACCCACGGTTGCTCACGGATGTCCAGCCCACGCAGGACGAGCACCAGCGCCTGCTCGCAGGCCGCCAGGGTAAACGGCCGTACACAGCCCTCGTGGTGATCGAGGTTGTAAACCCGCCGTTCGAGCTCGAGCAGCGGCTCACCCTGGGCGACGCCATCGAGGAAGATCGTGCCGTCGGCCGCCTTGCGCACCGCAGCGGCCGGAAAGGAGAGACTGCGATCGATTCGCACCTTGACTTCGGGTGCTTCGAGGCAGCTGATATAGCGCCCATCTTCGTCCTCTTTGATGAAATAGCGGTTGGGAATTTCGGCAGGCTGCTGCTGCAGAGGCCGCACCGGCTTCAATGGGCGTCTGAAGATTCCACCGTGAGCAGGACCCGCTGTGGCCGAGCTTTGTCCCGGCTTTGCTCCCGATGGCGGCTGGCGAGCTGATTTGGCGTCCATATCGACTGCCCGTTTCGAGGCGAAGCTGGCCTATACTACCAGTCTCAATGGCCGGGCCGGCGTGGCTGTAACGCCGCACCCGGGCGTGTTGAGCGTCTGACGCGAGCATGACACCCGAAGGCCCACAGGAAGAGCCCAAATTCAGAAAATCTACCCGTGCGCCCCTGGTGGCACCGGTAGATCTCCAGTACGCCGGTTTCAAAGAGAAAGAGACCGTCTACACCGCCAACATTTCGGTGGACGGGATGTTTATCCAGACCGACATGCCCAAGCCAGTTGGGGTCTCGCTCCGCTTCGAGCTCCACGTGCACAAGAGCGGCGACCCCATACGAGGTTTTGGCGAGGTGGCCTGGCTCAGGGTCAGGAACGAAGGCCCGGGCGCCCCGGCGGGGATGGGAATCCAGTTCCGCTACGTCGAGGAGAATAGTCAACAAGCTCTCCGCAAGGTCGTCGCCAACACCATTCGCGCCAGCAGCACGACGGGTGGAGCGGTTCCTGCCCCCACCCTGTCGATGAGCTCCGAAGAGGCCAAGGAGGCGCTCGCCAAGGCCAAGAAGCAGGCCGCCGCACGCCCACCGGAGAAGGCTGCCGCAGGCGGCAAGTCGAAGATCAGAGAAGTCGACCCGATGGCCGAGAGGCGCAAGCAGTTCAAGTTCGGCAAACATGCCGAGCGAGCTGCCGATCTCCGCCTCAAACGCATGACCGAAGAGGCGATCAAGGCCGGCAAGAAGGGCAAGAAGTTCAAGACGCAGGAAGATGGCTCCATTGTCGAAGTCGAGGCGGAAGGCAAGATGGGTCTTTCCGGCAAGGGCTATCGCCTCATCCTGCCGTTGTTCGTAACTGCCCTGCTCTTGTGGCTTATCGACATGATCTTCTTTTGAGCCCGAACGGTACGCCTTTTGCTAGGCTTCCGGGCGTTGTGGCCGGCGCCAACCCAAAAACAGTTCTGCTCTTGCTCGCCCTTTGCACCGGTGCGATTGCGGTCGCGACCGGAACGAGCACGCCCACGACGCTGACGGCAAGCCGTGAGATCACGGTCGAGCTGGAAGCCCCCAACCCATCCTCCTCGCTCGAAACCTCGAGTCTCGAGATCCTGCTCGGCGGCCAGGCGACCAGACTTCTCGATGCCCGAAAGGAAGACGCACGCTGGCAAATCGTCCTCTACTTCGACGCCAACCTGGCGACACGAGCCGGCGTTACCGGTGCAGCTCGGGCCCTGACCCAGGTTAGCCGACAGCTTGTCGAGCTCGGTGACGTCGATGTCGTCTCCGCCAATCCCTGGCCCGAAGCGCTGGCGGAGAACGAGCGGAATGCGCTCGCTCTGACCGATGCCCTGGACTGGGTGAGCGAGGAGGCCGAGTCGGCCAGCGAGATCGTGATCGCCCGCGAGGAGTTTCTCGAGGCCGGCAAAGCGGGACGAGCCGACAGCGAAATGAGCGAACAGGCCCGCCGGCAGGAGTTGCGGCTGCTTCGTGACAGCCGGGAAGCGCTTCTCGGGTGGCTGTCGCTGCAGAGCCACCGCGGTCCGAGGTGTCTTGTCCTGGTCCAGGACGGTTTCGACCTGGCGACGAAGGAGTTCTACACCACCGGTGGCGGGTCGGGCCGTGAGCAGCAAAGCGGAGGAACCTCCCCTGGACTCGACTTCGAGACTCTGACCCGTGACCTGGCTGCGGACGGCTGGACCGTGCTGCCCTTGGCTCTTGCCGAGCGACCCGAAGTACTCTCCCCCGTCCCGGCGGCGCTCGAAAAGCTCGCCGAGGCCAGCGCTGGAAGCGTCATAACCTCGCCGTCAGAGCTCGCCGGCGCGATTGCCGCGCTCGCCGATCGCTGGCGGCTGACCTATGAAGTCAGCGGACCCGTCGCCACCGCTCCCCTCCCATTAGAGATCCGTTCGGACACGGCCCTTCGCGGCTCCCGCTGGGGCTCGGTTGCGCCCCCGGCCTCACTCTCCGCGGCGCGTGCCCGCTGGATGATCGAAGAGCCCGAATGGATCGAGCAGGGCCTGCCCACCAGGGGTGTCCTGCTCCTCGACCAGGAGCCGTCGTCGGCTGCCGAGGCGACCATCGCCACGCTCGACGCCCTCATGCTCTTGCCGGCCGGCTCGACCGGCCCCTTCCGAATCTCCCTGTTGCTGGCCGACTTGGAGGGCGACGCCTCCGTGACCCTGGAGACCGTTCAGCCGGGTGACCTTTCGCGCGCCGAGGCTTGGCACTATCGCCGTCCCCTGGAGATCCCACCAGACACCACCGAAGCCGTGGTCGTAATCGAGGATCTTCGCAGCGGTCTCTGGGGAGCCGCCAACGCGGAAGTATCCGGTCGCCCCCTGTCGACCGAAGGTCTGCGGGTGGCCGAGTACACGATGGGTGCCGAGGCGACAGGCGGAGCGGGTCGAAGCCAAGGTACAAAGGATGTCGCCGTGCGACTGCTTCCACCACGCAAGCAGCCGGTGACCGGGCGGACCCGGTTCAACACCCTGATCAGCAACCCGGCGGTCCGTCGTGTCGACTTCTTTCTCGATGGTGAGATGGTCGTCTCCGACGACCGCCCCCCTTTCGCGGCCACTCTCGACCTTGGATCCGAGCCGGACGCCCATGCGATCAGGGCGGTGGCCTACAGTCGCACCGACGCCGCCATGGGCGAGCACTCCATCATCGTCAACCCGGAAAGGGGAAGCTTTACCGTTCGCATCACCGGAGTTACGAGCCAGGCCGACGCGGCCGGGGTCCAGATCGAAGCCGAGGTCAACACCCCGCCCGGTGAGAGCATCGATCGCGTCGAGTTCTACCGCAACGAGGAGCTGGTAACACGGTTGGAGGCACCACCGTGGCAAGCGCGGCTCGCGGCCGGGGAGGTCGCTCCGAGCGACTATGTGCGAGTCGCCGCCTTTCTCGACAGCGGCGAGTCGATGGAGGATGCGCGCCTGCTCTCCTCGCCGGGTGTCGAAGAGCGGGTCGAGGTCAATCTCGTGGAGCTCAACGTGGTGGTGACCGACCGTGACGACGCGCCGGTCCGGGGTCTGGAGCCCGACGATTTTGCCGTCTTTTTTCGCGGCCGGCCGCACACCGTCCAGCGGTTCGCCCTGGCCGAGGAGATCCCGCTGGTACTGGGGTTGGTCATCGACACCTCCGAGAGCATGGTGACCCTGATGACCGACACCAAGAAGGCGGGTGCCCAGTTTCTGGGCGAGACCCTCAGAGAGGGTGATCAGGCCTTTTTGGTCGATTTCGATACCCGCCCCCGGCTGGCCAGGGAAGCCACCGACGATTTTGTCGCCCTGCTGCGGCAATTCAACTCGCTTCGCCCGGAGGGTTTTACCGCCCTCTACGACGCGGTGATCTTCTCGCTTCTCCAGTTCGAGGAGGCAACCGGCCGCAAGGCGCTCGTCTTGCTGACCGACGGTGATGACTACCGGAGCAAATACGGCCCCCGTCGATGTATCCAGTACGGCCGCCAGATGGGAGTACCGGTCTACATCATCTCGCTGGGCGCCATGCAGAGTCCCCGCCGCGGGTTCCGCCGCATCGATCTCGAAGGCATCACCGAGGGAACCGGCGGCAAGGTCTTCTACATCTCGCAGATGGACGAGCTGAGCGCCGCCTACGCCCAGATCAACAACGAGCTCCGCAGCCAGTATGTCCTGGCCTTTGCGACCGATCGGCCGCTGACCGACGAAGACTTCTCGGCCATAGACGTCAAGGTAACCGACAAGTCACTCTCCGTCAGAACGGTTGTCGGCGGGCAGAGTCTGGATTGAGGGATGGGAGTCGGGGCTGGCTCAATTCGGGCTCGAATCCTCGGATTTGCCCTCGCGAGAGTCGATCCGTACCCACTTCCGGCACACCTGACGCAATCCGCGCGGGCTCTTGCGCGCAAAAGCCTCTTGCGAGAATCGCCAGATCTCTTCCCTGCCCACATGGGCTTGGCGCAGGGCGCATCTCACCGCCGCCACCAGCGTCAGAGGGTTGGGGCTGCTTACCCGAACGTGAATTTCCGGATACCGAGGTGCTGCGCTCATCATGCTGATTGCCGATCTCAAGACCCGGTCCCATATAGTTAGACGTTCGAACGGGCCAAACGGTTCCACTTCGGGCGAAAAAAGCAGCAATATGGCCATTTTGAGGCTGCTATCACCATGATCGAACGCTTTTTTGGCATCGCCAGACAGGGATCGACGGTGGCGACCGAGGCGCGGGCGGCCCTCGTCACCTTTCTCACCCTCTCCTACATCCTGTTGGTAAATCCCCAGATCCTCTCCCAG
>CALILB010000202.1 GCA_938016625.1 uncultured bacterium
GGGGCGTCCTCGACCACGCCGGCGGGCGACAACTCGACTCCGCCGAGCCCCGTCACCTGGGACCGGGATCGATTCGACGGCCCGTTTGTCCGTGTGGTCGGCACGGCTCAGGATGGTGGGCTCCCACATGCCGCCTGCACCTGCAACAACTGTGAGATCGCCCGTCGTCATCCGGACCGCAAAGGACATATCGCCAGTCTCGCCCTCGTCCTACCTGTCAGCGGCAAGGTCTACCTCATCGACGCCACTCCCGACATCCGCGACCAGCTCTACGCGCTCCGCGACGTCCGCCACCCGGTGGAAGGACGGGTCGACCGCGAACCGCTCGACGGGGTCTTTTTGACCCATGCCCACATCGGCCACTATCTCGGTCTGGCCTTCTTTGGCTTCGAGGCCGTTCACACTCGAGAGTTGCCCGTCTGGTCGACACCTCGGATGGGCGAGTTCCTGAGCAATAACGGACCATGGAGCCAGCTCGTGGAGTTGAACAACATCGCCCTGTGGGAGATCGTGCCCGGAGCCGCGGTCGAGCTGGATGAGGGAGTTACCGTAACCGCCATCCGGGCCCCCCACCGGGACGAGTACGCCGACACCCTCGGCTACAGGATCGACGGTCCCAGCCGCAGCCTCTTCTACCTCCCCGATACCGACTCTTGGGCGGCGTGGACCCATCCGCTTCCCGAAGCCCTTGCCGGGATCGACTTCGCTCTGCTGGACGGCACGTTCTTCTCCCTCGATGAGCTTCCGGGTAGAAGGGTCGAGTCGATCGGCCACCCGCTGATCCGCCAGACCATGGATCTGTTGGAAGAGTCGGTGCAGACCAGCGGGCTCGAAGTCTTTTTTACCCACCTGAACCACTCGAACCCGGCGCTGGACCCAGGAAGTCCTGAGCGGAAGGAGATCGAGTCGAGGGGATTTCGGGTGCTCGAGGAGGGGCAGGAGTTTGAGCTATAAGAAAGGGCATAGGGGCTTAGCCCGCCCTTGCCCCCTCCCGGGCCTAGGGGCTTCCCCTCCCACCCCGGCCGGCACGGAGGCCGGCCGCTTCAGAACCTCAAGCCCACACGCCCTCGAGCCCTGCTTCCCCTAAGCCGCTAAGCCCTTACGCCCCTAAGCCCTCCGGGTTGCGGTGGCTCTTCCGCTATGCTTGCGCCGACGGAACGGTCCCATGCAAGAAGAACACCTCTACTTCCGACAGCTTCTGGCCGGGCGGCAGGTGGCCCTGGTCGATCCCGTGGCCGGCCAGATGGCCAACTTCATGTACCTGCTCGGGGACCCCAAGACCCGCGAGGCGCTGGTGGTGGATCCCGCCTGGGATGTCCACAGTCTGCTGGAGATCGCCGAAGATGACGGCTACAAGGTCGTCGGCGCGCTGATCACCCACTACCACCCCGACCATGTCGGTGGTGATCTGTGGGGTGTCCAGGTCGAGGGTGTCGCCCGTCTGCTCGAGCACCATCCGGTACCGCTCCATGTCAACAAGCACGAGGCCGAAGGGCTAAAGAAGGTCACCGGCACCTCCGACAGCGACCTGGTCAAGCAGGACGACGGCGACACGCTGGAGGTCGGGGAGGTCTCGATCCGTTTTCTCCACACACCCGGGCATACACCGGGTAGCCAGTGTTTTCTGGTCGGCAACCGTTTGGTGGCCGGCGACACGCTCTTTGTGCAGGGCTGTGGTCGTGTGGATCTGCCGGGGGGCGATGCCGATCAGATGTACTACAGCCTGACCCAGAAGCTCGCCAAGCTACCGGCCGACACCGTTCTCTACCCCGGTCATCACTACGGACCTACCGAGACTTCGACTATCGGGGACGAGCTACAGCAGAACGCCTACCTGCGGATCGGCTCGCTGGAAGACTGGCGTCGGTTGATGGGCGGGTATTTCTAGGGGCGGCTAGCAGTTAGTAGTCCAGATATCCGCCACGCGTGCGGACGTCGAGCCCGGATTTCTTTACTCTCACCTTGACCGCGTGCCAGCTGCCGTTGCCCTGGGCGACGGTGGGATAGTAGCCGAGCACATACTGCTCGCGCAGCTCGGCCAGAATCCCGGCAAAGGCCTCGTCCATCTGGTCGAGGCTTTCCAGCGGATGGACGCGGCCACCGCTCTCACGCACCGCCTCACGCAACTGACGGAACTGAAGCTTGTTGCCTTCGATATTCCGCCAGGCCGAGGTGTAGGAGGGCGCGCCCTCTTCGTCCCCGGTCTCGGGCAGGTAGATCCAGTAGACGAGGGCCTGACTCAATCTCGCCTTGCGCAGGACCTCCTCCATGTTGAGCACGCTGTGCACATCCGCGCCATCGGAAAACAGCACCACGACTCTTCGCCCCTGCCGCGCCTCGAGCTTGGACAGCGCCGCAAAGAGGTGATCGTTGATGGCGGTGCCGCCAGTGGCCTCGACACCCGTAAGCGCCCCGTCGAGCTCGGTCTGTTCGCCGGAGAATTCGGTCTCACGCAGGAGACGGTCGGAGAACAGCATCACCATCGCCTCGTCGAGCTCCTCCATACCTTCGACAAACACACGCGCGCCATTCAGCGCGGCCTCCAGACGCTCGCCCATCATGCTCAAGCTGCAGTC
>CALILB010000203.1 GCA_938016625.1 uncultured bacterium
GCACTGGAAGCACCACCGTTCGAGTATCTGGCGCTGCAAGCCGAGCCGGTGCCGTGGCGACCGGAGGACACCTACCTGGTCATCTACTCGATGTACTTCGAGCTCCATGACGATCGTGGCCGGCGCGACTCGGCCTGGGGGCTGGTGCACGACATTCTCGGTCCGGAGATGTACGAGTTCCTCGCCCCCTGGGGCACCGAGTGGGACGCGCCCGTGGTTGGCTCACCTGTCGCCCTGCCGCCAACGCCCGGACCCGAGGCCTTGGATCTGCGCACACTCCACACCACGGGCTTGGTCGGCCCGATAGACGATCCTGCCGGCGAGCGGGCCCGGGTCGAGCCACCGGGTAGCAACGCCTGGGCGGTCGCTGGTCGTCACACCGCGGGCGGCGGCGCCATCCTCGCCAATGACATGCATCTCGCTCATTCGGTACCAAATGTCTGGTATCGAGCATCGCTGGTCTTTCCAAATCCGCAGAACCCCGGCCGGGAGAGGCGGATCACCGGCGTCACGCTTCCCGGAGGTCACTTGGTGGTGGCGGGTAGCAACGAGCACATAGCCTGGGGCTTGAACAACACCTATGGCGACTGGATCGACCTCATCGTGCTCGAGCCGACCGGCGGCGATCCCTACACCTATGAGACACCGGACGGCATCGCGAGCTTCGACCGGCCGCAGGAGGTCATAGAGATCAAGGGCGGGAAGGCGGATGTCATCGAGGTTCTCGAGACCATCTGGGGACCGGTGATCGACGAGGACTATCGTGGTCGCAGGCGGGTCCTGAGGTGGATCGCGCACGACACTGGCGCCGTGAATGGCGGGATCTTCGGCCTCGAAGCCGCCCGCGACGTAGAGGAAGGGGTCGAAGCTGCCAACCGGACGGGGATACCACCCCAGAACTTCGTGGTGGCCGATGCCGACGGCCGCGTCGCCTGGACCGTCATGGGACCGATCCCAAACCGTTTTGGATTCGACGGGCGTCTCCCCAGCTCGTGGGCCGACGGCTCGCGCGGCTGGGACGGCTGGCTGGAGCCGGGCGAATACCCTCGCATCATCGACCCGGAGGGCGGCAGGGTCTGGAGCGGCAACAACCGAGTCGTCGATGGCGACATGCTGGCAAAGGTCGGCCACGGGGGTTACATACTCGGAGCTAGAGCGCGTCAGATCCGCGACCGGCTGGCGGATCTCGAAGGTGGAATCGACGAGAAGGACCTGCTGGCTATCCAGCTCGACGACCAGGCTCTCTTTCTCGAGCGCTGGCGGACCCTGTTGCTCGAGACCCTGACACCCGGCGCGATCGCCCAGGACCCCAGACGCGGAGAGCTTCGGCAGATGGTGGAAGACTGGGGTGGTAGAGCTACTGTCGATTCGGTCGGCTTCCGCATGGTGAGGGGTTTTCGCAACTTTCTCACCGATCAGGTGCTCGAAAGCCTCACCGCGATTTGCAAGGTGGCGGACGCACGCTTCGACCACAACTTGTTGAACCAGACCGAGGGCCCGGTCTGGCGGCTGGTGAGCGAGCGCCCGCTCCATCTTCTGGATCCCCAGTACCAGAACTGGGACCAGCAGCTACTGGCCGCGGTCGACACCACACTCGAGTATTTCGAGGAGCGCTACTCTCACCTGGCTGACGCGACCTGGGGGGCGCGCAACACCGCGGGCATCCGTCACCCTCTCAGCCAAGCGATACCGGGTGTTGGCTTTTGGCTGGACATGCCGGCCGATCCGCTACCCGGCGACTCCAACATGCCCCGCGTCCAGTCGCCGACGTTTGGAGCCTCGGAGCGGATGGTGGTCTCCCCGGGCCGCGAGGGAGAGGGCATCTTCCACATGCCGACCGGCCAGAGCGGGCACCCCCTCTCCCCCCATTACAGGGACGGCCACGAGACCTGGGTCAAGGGGGAGCCCACACCCTTTCTACCCGGGCCGCCGGTCCACCTCCTCCAGCTGCTCCCGGCGCACACCGGCACCGGGTCCTTGCCTTGAGTCGAAACTGATTGTGGAATGGGAGAGTCTGCGGGGGAGCTCAGGCCGACTCGGCGGCGGCCTCTTCACCCGACACCAACTGTCTGAGGCTCTGAAAAGGCGAGTCGGGCTGCTCGGCCCGTTCGAACAGGTCGGGGACATCTTGGGTATGGACCGGCTTGCTCAGCAGGAAGCCCTGCAGCTTGTCGCAGCGAAAGATTCCGGGTAGCTCCCATTCGATCGCCGACAAGATCTCCAGCTGCTCCCGCGTCTCGACTCCTTCGGCGACGACCTCGACACCCAGGTTCCGCGCCATGGCGATGATGGCCATGACCAGAGCGCGGTCCTTGGGATCGTCGACGATGTTTTCGACAAACGAGCGGTCCACCTTGACTGCATGCATGGGGAGAAGCTTGAGCCGCATCAGCGACGAATAGCCGGTACCAAAGTCGTCGATGACGATCCGCACTCCGAGGTCCACCAGTTGGCCGAGGATCCGCTTGGATCTCTCCAGATTCTGCATGGTCGCCGACTCGGTCAGCTCGAGCTCGAGTAGATGCGATTCCAGGTCGGTGTCGTCGAGGATCAGCTCGATCATCTCGACGAAGTCCGACTGTTGCAGTTGCCGGGCCGAGATGTTGACCGCAACGGGGACCGCCGGTAGACCCGCCTCCTGCCACTTCTTGTTCTGCAGACAGGCCGTTCTCACCACCCACTCACCGATCGGGATGATGAGGCCCGATCTTTCGGCGATGGGGATAAAGGTGCCGGGGCTGACCAGGCCCATCTCCGCCGACTGCCATCGACAAAGAGCCTCGAGTCCGGCGATCTTGCCCGTCTCGAGCTCCACCAGCGGTTGGTACTGGAGCAGGAGCTCGTCCTTGTCGACCGCTTCGCGGAGGCGGTTCTCGATCGCCATGCGCTCCTGATTCTTGGTGTTCATGCTCGGCGAGTAGAACTGATAGACACCGCGCCCCTTCTCCTTCGAGCTGTAGAGCGCCA
>CALILB010000204.1 GCA_938016625.1 uncultured bacterium
CCCACGGCCGTCGGAGTCTCGTTCGAGGAAAAACCCTGGTCCGGCCGATGACAGGCGGCACAGGAGAGGTTCCCGCTCGCCGACAACCGCTCATCCAGAAAGAGCTTGCGACCCAGCCGGATCTTTGCCGCTGTGGGAGGCTTGTCCGCCGACGCTGAGAGAGGCGGCAACCCCAGGGGTGGGCGAGCGACTCTCGCCAGAGCCAGCCGATCGGCCTGACCCTGGGCCCCAACCGCTCCCGTCACCAAACCTCCGACTATCAGGAGCGAAGCAACAGCTCTGAGACCAACCATCCCGACCTGAAACAAGCTACTTCTCGGGGCCACCGCTCAGGGCGGTGACCACACCCAGCCCGAGGTAGACGCTGCCAGTCACGTAGCGCTGGATCTCGCGGACTCGCTCGTTGGTGCGCAACCAGCCGCCAACCGTGCCGGCCAGCAGGGCATAGGTGCTATCGCTCATCAGCCCGAGCATCTCGAACAACAGCCCAAGCCCGAGGAACTGGAGGGCGACATGGCCCTTGGCCGGGTCGACAAACTGGGGCAGAAAGGCGAAAAAGAAGAGCGCCGCCTTGGGATTGAAAAGGTTGACGATGACGCCGTCGCGGAAGATCCGCCACTTCGTCCTCGGACTCTCCGCCACGCTTTCGGCCCCCTGACTCCGGCCCAGCAGGGTGCGGATCCCGAGATAGACCAGATAACCGGCGCCGATCAGCTTGACGATGCTGAAGGCGGTGGCCGAGGAGACGAGGATCGCCGACAGCCCCAGGGTGGCCGCCAGCACGTGGACGAATCCGCCGACGCCCAGCCCGAGCGAGGAGACGAATCCGGCTTTGGGACCCTGCTCGACGCTGCGTGCCACGACGTAAAGCACCGCGGGGCCCGGTGTCACCAACAACACCAGCGCCGCTGCGACAAAGAGAACAAGGGTCGACGGCTCCGGCATCCAGCTCCTCCAAATAGACGGGTGGCGTCAGTGGTCCGGAGATACTAATACGGACTCACCACTTCGGAGGCTCAGGTTGCTCACGGACCGTGCGGATGATCGGGGGCGCCGTGGTAACCACGATGCCTTTCGTAGAACGCGATCTGATGGTCGCTGAGGATCGTCACCATTTCGAGATGAGCCCGAAGATGGGCCACGCGCAGCTCGCCCTTCAGGTCTGCGATCTCGGCTACCACCGACGTCAACGACTCCCCTGAAATCTCTCCTTCCGCAAACAACCGGTCGAGGTTCCTTTCCCGGTCGACGATCTCCCGGCCCAGACGCTGGGCCTCGTCCCTCATCTCGCGAAAGATCTTCTCCGTTTGCGCGCGCTGGTCATCCGTCAGCTCGAGCTCCGCTGCCAGCTCGAGCACGTGTTTTGGTCCAGGATAGTGGTTGAGCTCTGCCGGTAGGGCGAATCCCATGCCGTTACCGGCCAGATAGGCGGCCACCTGATCGGCCGAAAGCGCTTTGATCTCGCGCCCTTCCATCCCCATGTAGGGCGAGTGCTGAGCATGGAGCCCGCCGCCGGCTACCAGCCAAACGGTCCAGATCAACATTCCCACGACTTTTCTCATCCGAAACCTCCTCCGGTGTTCTGCTCGATCCTCAGCAGTTAGCAGGGCGATCGCTATGAGTGTCGGAACAAGCTGCGCTAGTCTACATCTCCTACGGGATCGAATTAGGGGGGGGACTATCGATGCTGAGCGAATCGAGAAAAGTCGCACTCGTAACCTTGTTGCTCCACCTCGCCTTCGCCGTGGTGGCCGGCGCCCAGCCGCCATCCTCGATCGTCCGCCTCTACCAGGATCTGACGCGGATGACGGCTCTCGGCCTCTTCGACGGTACGGTGCTGGTCGCTCAAGGTGAGGAGATTCTTCTCTATCAGGGCTACGGTCTTGCCGATCACGAGAACGAAATCGCGTTTGCCCCCGATACGATCTCGACCATCGGCTCGATCACCAAACAGTTCACCGCCGCGGCGATTCTCGCGCTCGAAGAGCAAGGGAGGCTCGCCGTCGACGAACCGTTGCCGACGTTCTTCGACGACCTGCCCCAGGACAAAGCCGGGATCACACTCCACCAGCTCCTCACTCACACGTCCGGCATGCCCGACGCCCTCGGTGAAGACGAAGATTGGATCGACCGCGACACTTTCCTCGGGAGGGCCTGGGCCACCGAGCTCGACAGCGAGCCCGGCAGCGAGTACTCCTACTCGAATGTCGGCTACTCAATTCTGGCCGCCGTGATCGAAGTGACGTCGGGAGTGGATTACGAGCGTTTTCTACGCCAGACCTTCTTCGACCCCCTCGGCATGGCCGAAACCGGCTATGAAATTCCCGATTTCGATCCCGGGCGGCTGGCCGTCGGGTATCGAAACGGCGAGCGGTGGGGAACTCTTCTCGCCAAGCAAGACCTGAATCGGGGCTTTTCCTGGCACCTGGTTGGAAACGGGGGCATCCACTCGACGGCCCGCGATATGCACCGTTGGCTGCGATCCCTCAGAACGCAGGAGATCTTGACCGACGATTCGACCGCCAAGCTCTTTGGCCGCCACGTCGCGGAAGGGAGCGACTCTTTCTACGGCTATGGTTGGGTCACCTTCGACCTGCCAAACGGAGAGACGATGGTCGGCCACAACGGCGGCAACGGCTATCTATTCGAGGACCTCAACTTCTTCCCCCACCGTGGCGACCTTGCTTTCTACCTAATGGTCAACGACGAGACCGCCGGGCAGGCGGTATCCGGCTACATCGTGCGAGTCCTCACGGGACAGGAAGTGGTCGCCCCGCCCGAGCTCCATCCCCTCTCCTCGTTCAAAATGGAGAAGCTGACTGGAACCTACGTTTTGGGATCGGGAGAGAAGATCTCGGTCTGGCCGACCGATCCCGGGGTCGAGCTCGAGACACCCTCCTGGCGAGTCCAGGCCGCTGTCTTTGGCGGTGCCATCGCGCCCACCGAGGAGCTCGAGTCCATGAGCCGGGAGACAGGCAAGGTTGTCGAAGCCATCGTCGGCGGTGATCTGCGACCCCTCTTCAGGGCCTATGGCGAGAAGTTTCCATTCGACGAGCTCGAGAAGGTCTATGGCGAGCGACTTCGAGACTGGGAGGAGGAGCACGGCAAGGTCAAAAGCGCTTCGGTTCTCGGCACACTGCCCGACTCCCGGGGTTTCAGGACGTGGGTGCGGATCGATTTCGCCGAAGGGTCGATCTATCAGGCGTGGGCCTGGCGCAACGGCACGCTTGCGGGCTGGGGACCCCGCGACGGACCACCACCACAGATCTTCTACCCCGTGGGCCCCAGCGAATTTGCCTCCTTCTCGCTGGCCGGTGGCGGCTCCGCTCGTCTCGTCTTTGGCAAAGACGAAGAGGGTATTCCTACCCTCCAGATAGGCGCCGGCACCAGCTCCAAGGTGGCCAGACGGATCGATTGAGCGGTCAGAACGGTATCTTTGCCGAGGTCGGGGCGAAGGTCCCGGACCCCATGGCGACGATGTTGCCATCGTCCGCGGTCAGCACTTCCATTCTGGTCGTGGCCAGCCTCTTGCCAAGCTTGACCAGATGGCCGACGGCCCGCAGATCTCTCTTCTGAACGTGTTCGAGCAGTCTCACTTGAAACTCGACGGTGGCAATCCAGGTGTCGTAATAGGGGGCCACCGTAAACCAGCCGGCATTGTCCAGCAGAGTGGCAAAGACGCCGCCGTGCACTCCTTCGAGAGCATGGTCGAAGCCGGGGTGATAGGGCATCTCCCAGACCGCTTCGCCCGCCTCGTTGTAGGACAGCCGAGACCCCAGACTGGCGATGATGGGGGCCCTGTGGGTGAGCTCGATGAGCTTTTGTCTTCGCTCCTCGACCGCTTCTTCGTTCATCCCACCGATCATAGCCTGCTCGGGTTGCCGGCCGAGAAGTCGTGGAGCCGATTGGCGACTAGTCGAATAGCGCCGGCAAAGAGACCGCACCGGCAGCGCCGGTCTGGCCGGTGACCAGTCGCCGGTGGTAGTCGATCTGACCGAGGTGATAGGCGAGGTGTGCCACCAGGTGGGTCAAGAAGAGACCGGTGCTCAGAGTCTTGCCCTTGAAGGAGATCGGATAGTCCCGCTCGAGATCCTGATCCGAGATCGTCGTCAGACCCTTCTCGACGGCGGCGACCGCTTCCTCGATCCCCTCGAGAAGCTCATTTCGGTCTACATCGCGGGCCGTGAACTCGTGGTCTCGGTCGCGCACATAGCCGGTCTCCCCCAGCTCGGCACCGATGAACGCGCGCAGATTCCCGGCCAGATGGAGCGCCAGGGTGCCGGGAGAGTTGGAAACCCCCGGTGGCGTCAGCCAGATGGCCTGCTCGTCCTCATAGGCCTTCAACTCCTCGGCCAACGCCCGCAGGTCCCGCACGATTACTTTGCGATATGTCGCGACGATCATCTCGTACCCCCTGGTGCAGAGACTGCCGATCCCCAGTAATTGAAATTGACGGGGCGCCAGCCGGGAAGATACATCGTATCCATCTCTTGGATGCTGAAGCCACCCTCCTCAAGCAGCGAGGGGATAGGGCGATTGAGGTTGCACCCACCGCTCAGCCTCGACCAGATCGGGTTCAGCCGGTCCTGCCAGCGACGCACCTCCTCATCGGGTGCGGCTCCGTGCTCGCAGAAGATGAGAGCTCCCCCCGGTTTGAGCACTCGCTGGATCTCTCTCAGGGCCACCGCAAGATCGGGGACGGTGCAGAGGGTGTAGGTGGCGACGACCGTGTCCGCACTGCCATCGGCCAACGGCACCTCTTCGGCCGAGGCCTCGAGATGCTCGACCTCGAACTGCGCCGATCGAACGATCTCTTCGGCCCGCGACCACATCTCCTTCGAGGGCTCGAGTGCCAGGACCTGCCGCACTTGCGCGGCGTCGTAAAAAGGGATGTTCAGCCCCGAGCCGAAGCCGAGCTCCAACACCGTACCGGTGGCTTTGGGGATGATCTTTGGACGCTGGCGGGCGACTGTGCTGGTGCGGCAAACCAGGTCGACCAGCTTGGGAAGAACGAATCGCCCGTAGAGGCCCATCGCGGTCGCTTTGTCCAGCGATGCCTATTGTTCGAGGCTGATCGTAGCCTTTTGTGAGGCTACTACTTCGCCCTCTCTCGTGAGCTCGACCTTGTAGCTCGTCTCCGACCCGTTGTCGCTCACTTGGACTTTGAACAGGAGAATTTCCTCTCCCATAGTCCCCGATTTGACCTCTCCCCACTCACCCCTTGGGAGATGAATGGTGGGGGCAGAAAGGACTCCCTCATTTTCGAGGTCGGTGATTACCGCCGTTACCGTGTAGATCCCCTTGGCATCCGACGAAGGCTTTACCGTCAGCGAAACATCCAGCCCCACCGGCGAGGCCCAAGCCGCCAGGCTGCCGGCAAACAGCAGGATTGCCCCGGTCGCGAAATACCGACTCGAGAAACTTCTCTTCACGATCCGCTCTTCCTAGAGGCTGCGCTTTCTACCGCGCAGATTCTTCCGGCTGCCTTTCGGCTTGGCCACCCTTGCGGAGCTGTAGGAGGACTGCTGCGATCCCCCCTCGAAGGATGTCGGGGCCGGCGCCCGGCGCCGCTCCTCCGCCTCGCTGACCCGGAGTTTTCTTCCCTTTAGCTCGTGGCCGTCATACTTGCGGATGGCTTCGGCTGCCGCGACCTTGTCCCCGAACTCGATAAAGGCAAAACCTCTCGGCCGCCCGGTGTTGCGATCCAACGGCAGAAAGACTTCGACTATCTCGCCTGCTTCGGCGAAGACTGTCTTCAGCTCGTCTTGAGTAGTGTCGTAACTGAGGTTTCCAATGAATAGCTTTGAAGTAATTTGATCCTCCTTCCGAGGGATTCAATCAGACCGCCAATCCCGTGAGTTACCGGACGCTACTACGCCCGCGGCAGGGTTTGCAAGGCGATCGGACCACTCTTCTATCTGCTTTCGGTGGTGGTCGTAGTCGTCGATCAGCTCTTCGATGGTGTTACGAATGGTGACGATCGAGGCCCCGTGTCTCACCCCGAAATCTCGTTGCCAGGTGTCCACGTCCAGTGTCTCTAGGAATCCTGCCAGTTCACGGGCCGACGTGCGGAGCTCATCGAGCAGCTCATGCCGATCCGTCGAAGGGTAATCGCGGATCAGCTTGGCGTTGACTTTGCTGTAGTTCTCACCCGGATCGACATCGTAGAAGGGGAGCTCACCACGCGTGATCTGTCTGGATCCTTCGATGATGATCCGGTTCCAGCCGACCAGATGAGCCACGATATCCCTGCTCGACCAACCGTTGAGCCTCTCGAGAAACGACTTCTCGTCCAGAGACGCTACGGCTGCAGCCAGCTCTTCCACGCTGTCGTCGAGCCGGGAGATCTGTGCGTCGATCGTCACGGTGTCGGCTTCTACCCCACCAGCTTGTATCGCCTCAAGTCGAGCTCTTCGGCGAGAAGGTCGGGAAATTCGCCAAGGGCCTGTTGAATGTGATCGGTGGCCAGATGCGCATCTAAGACCGAGTCCCCTTCCCACTCCTCGACGAAGGTGAATTCGGCCCCGTTCTCCTTGTTCTCCAGCAGCTCGTAGCTGATGCAGCCCGGCTCGGCTCGTGTCGGCTCGATTAGTCCGGCGAGGAGCGTCCGGAGCTCGTCAACCTTGTCTGGTTTTGCCAATAGTCTAGCTACCACGCGCAGTGTATCTGACGCCATGCTTCTACCTCCCAGGGGTTACGTCACCGATAGAGCGGGGACGTGGTCCCACGCTCGATTCCCACTTGGCTATGGGCAACTATGTTGGCCCGAGGATACCAGATACCCGCGCCGGCTAGCTCTCGGCCGCCGCCTACTCGTTTAACCCAAACAGCTCCTTGACCGAGTCTCGCAGGAGCACGATGATCGTGAACACACCGAGAACGGTGCCAAAAGGCATGAACATGCACGCCAGACCGGCCATAACGAGACAGAAGGTGTAGCGCCGCTGTTGCGAGATGTATCGGCCGGCCAGAAACAGACAGACGGCGAAGGCCCAGCCGCCGAGGATAAAGGCACTCGAAAAGGCGATGAAGAACCAGCCCATGAAGCCGGTCATCGGATCGGAGTCAACGAAACCCTCCCAGCCGCTCACCATGGCGATGCCAAAGAACAGATGTAGCAGTGGGATACAGGCGAAGAGTGCCGCCAACGCCGCCACCACATAGTGGAAGATCGACAGCAGCTTGAGATGCTCGAGGTCTTGACTAGGGGTTGTCATTACTCAGTACTACTCCCCTGATCCCCCATTATTCCCTCGGACCACCAACCGACCCAGCGGCCGGCTCACCATAGAT
>CALILB010000205.1 GCA_938016625.1 uncultured bacterium
GTCGTCGAGGCCTGTCGAGAACACCCGGATCGCTTTGGGACCGTCTATGCCGGTTACCACGGTATCGAGGGTGTGCTCCGCGAGGAGCTGCTGGATCTCTCCGCCCAGGAACCGGAGGAGATCGCCCTGTTGCGATCGACACCGGCCGCCGGGGCGATCGGTACCTGCCGCTACAAGCTCAAGACCGACCAGCAGGAGGACTTCGAGCGCATCATTGAAGTCTTCAAGGCCCACGACGTGGGTTACTTCTTCTATATCGGCGGCAACGACTCCATGGACACGGCCCACAAAGTGGCCCGGCTGGCCGCTGAGAGGGGTCTGGAGCTGGTGGCCGTGGGCGTGCCCAAGACGATCGACAACGATGTCGGCGACAGCGCCTTCGAGCTCATCGACCACACACCGGGCTATGGCAGCGTGGCTCGCTATTGGGCGCTCAACGTACAGAACGCGAATGAGGAAAACAGAGGCTCCAGCCCATCCGACCCGGTGCTGGTCATGCAGGCGATGGGTCGCAAGATCGGCTTCATCCCCGCTGCCGCCCGGCTTGCGGATCCCGGGCGGAAGATGCCGCTGTTGATCTTTATGCGTGAGGCCGGACTCGGCTTGAAAGATCTCGCCGACAGCGTCAACGACCTGCTCAGGAGCCGTGGAAGGGCGCTGGTGGTGGTCAGCGAAGGCTTCGACGTCGGCGAGCTCGGCGAGCGCACCGATGCCTTTGGTCACACGACCTTTTCCTCCAGCCAGATGACGGCCGGCCAGATCGTGATCAACTACCTCAACGACGTTGGGCTGGCGACACGAGGCGCGGCGAGGGGAAACCTCCCGGGTACCGACCAGCGCGCGAGCATTGTCCACGCCTCGACGGTCGATCTCGAGGAGGCCTACCAACTGGGGCGAAAGGCCGTCGAGATATCACTGGACGAAGGCTCGGGCTTCATGGCGACCATCCTGCGCCAAACCGACACCGACTATCGGGTGCGATACGACAAGGTCGACCTTGAGTTGGTGGCCAACTCGGAGCGGACATTCCCTACGTCCTGGATCGCTTCCACAGGAACCGATGTCACCGACGACTTTGTTCGCTATGCCCGTCCTCTGATTGGAGAGGAGTGGCCCAGGGTGCCGCTGGTGGACGGGCTCCAACGCTTCACCCGGTTCAAACCGGCCTTTGCCGATAAGAAGCTTCCCAGCTACCAACCGGAGGCACATCGCCCCTGATCAAACCACTGAGGAGGGAACCATGAACCTACGGTCGACGATGAGCAGGGCTAGCATGCCCCTCGCACTCCTTTGCCTCACCTTTCTTCTAGTCAGCTCCCCTGCTCTACCGGCAGAGGTAAGCGAAACGGGCTATCCGCGGCTTATGCAGGGGCCGATGATCGGAGCGGTGACCGCCAACGAGATCCGCATCTGGGCGCGGGCCACCGGTGAGTACCCGATCTCGATCGAGTATGGAACCACCTTCGACCTGCAGTCCTTTCGGGAGAGCGAGCCGGTGGTGGCAAAGAAAGCCGACGACTTTACTGTGGTCATCACTCTAGGGGACCTCCAGCCGGATACGGAGTATTTCTACCGGATAAATGTCGACGGCGAACCCGACCGCTATCTCAAGGGTTTTCCCCCTTTCAGGGTAAGGACGGCGCCAACACCCGGTGCCGACCACGACTTCCGGATTGCCTTCGGCTCCTGCCCACGAGTCCAGGAAGACCCGATTCAGCCAATTTGGTCGGTGGTCTCCGGACTGGAGCCCGCACTCTTTTTCTGGACCGGGGACAACATCTACGGTGACTCGCTCTACCCGCACATTCTCCAGGAGGACTATCGCCGACAGAGGGATGTACCCGGTCTTCAACCCCTGCTGCGCAGTGTGCCGAGTCTGGCCGTCTGGGACGACCACGACTTTGGAATGAACAACCACAACAAGGAGAATCCGATCAAGGAAGAGGCACTTGCCATCTTCAAGCAGTACTGGGCCAACCCGACCTACGGACTACCGGATGTCCCTGGTGTCTTCTTCCGATACAGCTATGGCCGGGTCGACTTTTTCTTTCTGGATGGCCGCTACAACCGCGATCCCGACATGGCTCCGGACACGCCCGAGAAGACCATGCTGGGAAGAGATCAATTGGCCTGGCTCCAGGCGGAGCTCGAGGCGAGCACAGCGGTCTTCAAGGTCCTCATCGCGGGGGGCGGTTGGAGCAAGACCAAAGGGGAAGGTGGTGATTCCTGGGCTGCGTTTATCAATGAACGGAACAAAATCTTCAATTTTGTCCGCGACCACGAAATCACGGGTGTAGTTCTCATCTCCGGGGACAGTCACATCGGCGAGCTGAATACCATTCCCTGGTCGGACGAGGGCGGCTACGATTTCTACGACCTGGTCAGCTCACCGCTGGCGCAGGCAACACCCGACAGCTGGCTCGAGCGCCGGCCCGAGAGGCGTATCCGAAAGGTCTATTTCCAGGGCAGCAACGTCGGCGTGGTCGACTTTCTTTTCGACCCATCTCCCCGCTTGATCTATCGACTGATCGATATCCAAGGACGCAGCGTCTGGGAGCCGTTCGAGCTGCAGGCGGACGAGCTCGTCAACGGAGTGCAATCCTGGCCGTCGAAGGTGAGCGATGAAGAGCGCTTCAGGCAGGAGACCTACGACCAGGGCAAGGGGTACTACGAAGTCCCATTTCCCGACGATTGAGTAGCAGACCCCGGTAACACGCGAGGTCAGTCCATCAGCGCATCGGGGATCCACAGGACCAGCTGTGGGAAGAGCGTTATCAAGACCAGCACGATGACGTTGGCCCCAAGGAACAGCGCGGCGCCACGGAAGATCGTACCGATACGCAGGCCGGATACCGCCGAGCAGACGTTGAGACAGTTCCCCACCGGCGGGGTACAGGCACCCACGGCCAACCCGGACACCAGGATGACGCCAAAGAGCACCGGGGAAACGCCGGCCTGAACGACTGTCGGCAGGAAGACCGGTGTGAGCAGCAAGATAGCCGGGCTGACATCGATAAACGTGCCGGCGAGCAGCACGATGAGGGCGATCAACAGCATCATCGCCACCGGGGTCAGCTCCAGCCCCACCACCAGACTCGCCACCGCCTCCGGCACATGCTCGAGGGCCAGGACCCAGATAAAGACCTGGGACAGCGCGATGATCATCATGATCTTGGCGCTCGTCAGGATCGACGACCGGAAGGCCTGGAGGAGCTCTCCGGGCTTCAGATGACGGGTGACGAGAAAACCGACACAGATGGCGTACAACACACCCAGACCGGCCGACTCCGTCGCGGTCGCAATTCCCATCACCACAGTCCCGACCACAAACACGGGCATGATCAGGACGTAGGAGGCCCGTAGCG
>CALILB010000206.1 GCA_938016625.1 uncultured bacterium
CATCACCAGCGCGGCCACGACGGCGAGCGCGATCCAGAACAGAATGCTGCGAGCGTTCTTCACAATCTCTCCACGGGGTCTATCGGGTGCTGCATTGTGCGTCCCGAGCCCCCTACCCGCTCGGTACGTGGCCGGTGAGGCAAGGTTGCAGCCGGCGGCTAGAGCTTCTCGATCAGCCCCTTGACCGCCGCCACCGATTTGTCGAGCGCCGCCTTGTCTTCAGCTGTGAGCTCGAGCTCGATGACCTTTTCGAGCCCGCCCCGTCCCAGCTTGGCCGGGACCCCGATGAACAGCCCTTCGACCCCGTACTCACCCTCCAGATAGGCTGCACAGGGGAGGATCTTCTTCTTGTCCCTGAGGATGGCGGCGACCATATCCACCACCGCCGCCGACGGTGCGTAGTAGGCCGAGCCCTGCTTGTAGTAGTTGACGATCTCGATGCCGCCGTCGCGGGTCCGCTGGTTGATGGCCTCGATCCGCTCGGCGGGCAAGAGCTCGGTCAGGGGAACTCCGTTGACAGTAGCGTAACGGGGCAACGGCACCATGGTGTCGCCGTGACCACCGAGGACAAAGGCGTCGACGTCCTCGACCGACACATCCAGCTCGGCGGCGATGAAATAGCGCATGCGTGCCGAATCGAGCACCCCGGCCATGCCAAAGACACGTTGGCGGGGGAAACCCGAGGCCCGACGCGCCACCTCACACATGGCATCCAGCGGATTGGTAACCAGGATGAGGATGGTCTCCGGCGAGTGCGCGACCAGCTGCTCGATGACACCGCCGACGATCTCGGTGTTCTTGGCCAGCAGATCGTCCCGGCTCATCCCCGGCTTGCGGGCGAGGCCGGCCGTGACCACACAGATATCGGAGCCGGCGGTCAGAGCATAGTCGTCTCCGCCCTCGAGCAGGGCGTTGAAGCCGACCACCGGTGCCGACTCCATCATGTCGAGCGCCTTGCCCTTGGCCAGGTCACCCAGAATGTCGACCAGAGCGACATCGGCCAGCTCCTGCTCGACGATTCGTTGGGCTGCCGTGGCTCCGACATTGCCAGCGCCGACAACGGTTACTTTGTGATCCATATTTGACTCCTTACCTTACACCACGACCTGCGCGGTGCGGTTATCGACCGCGATCTCGATCGGCCCCCGGCATTTCTAGAGGTTGTCGACGATGGCCTGTGCGTACTCCGAGGTCTTGAGCAGAGTCGCACCCCGCATCTGACGCTCGAGGTCGTAGGTCACCCGCTTCTCACCGATTGTCTGCTCGAGGGAGGCAGTGATCGCGTCGGCGGCCTCCTGCCATCCCAGCCACTCCAGCAGCATGACCCCGGAGAGGATCAGCGACCCGGGATTGACCTTGTCCTGGTCGGCGTACTTGGGTGCCGTACCGTGGGTCGCCTCGAACAGGGCGATGCCGTCGCCTTCGTTGCTCCCCGGTGCCATGCCCAGACCGCCCACCTGCGCAGCCATGGCATCGGACAAGTAGTCCCCGTTTAGATTGGTGGTGGCGACGACCTCGTACTCGGCCGGCCGCAGCAGGATCTGCTGGAACATGGAGTCGGCGATCCGATCCTTGATCAGGACCTTGCCCTCGGGCATCTCGCCATCGAGCTCGTCCCAGAGCTCCTGCTCGCTGATGGTCTGATCGCCAAACTCCTCCTTGGCCACCTGATAGCCCCAGTCGCGAAAGGCCCCCTCGGTGTACTTCTGGATGTTGCCTTTGTGGACCAGGGTCACCGAGCCGCGGTTGTGGGCCAGAGCGTACTCGATCGCCTTGCGCACCAGCCGCTTGCTGCCGGTGATCGAGATCGGCTTGATGCCGACTCCGCTGTCGGGGCGGATCCGCTTGCCCAGCTTGTCGCGGATAAACCCGATCAGCTCGGTGGCGCCGGCCGACCCCTCCTCCCACTCGATCCCGGCGTAGACGTCCTCCGTGTTCTCACGAAAGACGATCATGTCCACCTTTTCGGGATGGCGAACCGGCGACGGCACTCCTTTGAAGTAGCGCACCGGTCGCACACAGGCGTAGAGGTCGAGCGTCTGGCGCAGCGAGACGTTGAGACTGCGAAAACCACCGCCCACGGGTGTCGTCAGCGGTCCCTTGATCGCCGCCCGGTAGTGGCGAATGGCCTCGACCGTGTCCTGTGGGAGCCACTCGTCGGTCTTGTTCTTGGCCTTCTCACCGGCCAGGATCTCGACCCAGGCGATACTCTTGGCACCTTTGTAGGCCCGCTCGACAGCGCTGTCGAGCACCAACTTGGCCGCCCGCCAGATATCCGGCCCGATCCCGTCCCCCTCGATAAAAGGGACGATGGGGTGATCCGGGATGACCAGATTGCCCTCCTCCCACTTGATCTCTTGTCCATCGGCAGGCGGGGTCAGATTCTGAGAATTCATGCTCGCACCCTCTACTCTCAAGCAGCTGGAACCACAATTTGTTGTTTGCGCGCGCTCGGACGAGCCGCGCGGCGGATGGGCAGTTTATCACAGCGAGAGCCCCCTCCATGGTAGATTTCCGACCCGTGGACTGGACAGTTCTGATCACCGCTGCCCGTGACGCACGCGAGCACGCCTACGCCCCGTACAGCCATTTTCGCGTGGGTGCGGCGGCGCTGATGGAGGACGGCTCGATATCCACCGGCGCCAACGTCGAGAACCGGACCTATGGGCTTACCCTTTGCGCCGAACGGGTGGCCCTGGCCACCGCGGTGGCCCGCGGCGCCGGCCGGGCCCGCGCCATCGCCGTGATGACCGACACCTCGCCGCCGGCGACGCCTTGTGGGCTGTGTCTACAGACCATGGCGGAGTTTGCCGGCCAGGATTTGCCAGTATTGCTGGTGAATCTGGAGGGCGAGCAGATCGAGCACAAGCTGAGCGAGCTGCTGCCCCACCCCTTCGAGCTACCCAAGCCCTGAAGCGACCGGCCTCCGTGCCGGCCGAGGCTCCACTGTGGTGGTGGTGGGAGTCCGTTCGGGTTGCCCCTGTCTGGGGGCCGGCCCGGTCTAAGAAGAATATGACGGTGAGGACCGGGCCTGCGCTCCGCGGCGCGCCGGGCGGTCGAATGCCTCCGGTGGTTATTCGGGACGCGCTTGCGGAGAGCACCCCCAGACAGGGGCAACCCGAACGAACTCTCGGACGACAAGTGGAGACAGCTTCTATCTCAGGACGGGTGGTACCACAGGGGTACTAG
>CALILB010000207.1 GCA_938016625.1 uncultured bacterium
CACATTGACTCGAATGCGTCGCCCCTATCAGCCACAGGAGTACGCCGGGCTGGTCAGCGCCATCCGCGAGCGGCTCCCGGGCGCCGCGATCACCACCGATCTGATCGTCGGTTTTCCAGGCGAGTCGGACGGGGACTTCGAGGAGAGCCTCGAATTCTGCAGGGCAATGCGTTTTTCCCGGGTGCATGCCTTCCCTTTTTCGCCACGACCAGGAACCGAAGCGGTTCGTCTCCCGGAGCAGATACCGCATGCCGTCGCGCGCGAGCGCATGGCGCGGGCGCTGGAGGTGGCCGACGCCGCCGAGCGCGGGTTCTGGCAGCAGAATCTGGCAACCAGGGCCCAAGTCCTGTGGGAGAGCCAGAAGGGGGACCGCTGGTACGGAACCACCGACAACTACATCCGAGTACACGCCGCGAGTGACGTCGACCTGGCCAATCATCTGGGACCCGCCTGGCTCGAGACGATCACCGAGGAAGGGGTCGGCTGCGTGCCCGGAAGCTCTCCGCCAATGAAATCAACGAGCCTGTCGTTCAAAGCCGAGGATGGCGGCATCATGTCACTGCCGTCGAGCTAGTCAGGAGGCCAGCGATTTCCGTCTCGAGCGCGACAACCGATCTCCTCTCCGTCGATCAGATTGCGGAGCGCTTGGAGACCGCCCTGAGCCACTCGCCAGCCGACGAGACCGAGCTGGTCTGGCTGGAGGTCAACCACGGCACTGCATCCAACCGCGGCCAACGCATCGACGCGAGAGCTCTTCCCGAGCGAACCGTGCTCGTCCGCGTCATCGATCGCGGCCGGGTTGGTAGTCATCGCACCGGGACCAGCGAGCCCAGCGAGATCGATACCGCGGTGCGGATGGCAATCGCCCAGTCGCGGAGCCGTGATCCTCTACCGGGTCTGCCCCACCTGCCTGCCGATGACTCGCCCTTGACCAAGACCTCGGATCTCTACGACCCCGAGCTTGCCGCGCTCGATGTCGATGGAGCGCGGGCGTTGCTGGCAAAGCAGCGACGGCGGCGAGAGACCGTGTGGCTCCAATGGGCGGACGCCCGCGTGGCCGTCTTCAACAGCCGGGGCGTGCGTCGCCAGATGGCGGTTACCGGAGCCACTTTCGAGACCAGCCGGGGACGCCGGCCCGGCGGTGGGCGGGCGGCGAGCTCATCCCGCAGCTTGAAAGGTCTCGAGCCCGAGCGGGTCATCGAGCGCGCGCGCAGCCGGCACGCCTCCGGGCCGGTCGGCGATCCACCGACGGGGTCGGTCTCCGCACTACTCTCACCGGAAGCGACGATCCAGCTCCTCGACATCCTCAACCGCGCCGCCTTCTCCGCCATCTCCTACTATCGGGGGAGCTCCTTCTTGCGCCAGCACCTCGATGTCCAGGTCTTCGATCGGGGCATCCATCTGCGCGACGACGGCACGAACCCGAAAGGCCTTCCCTTTCCATTCGACCTGGAAGGGACAGCCAAACGTCCGGTCGACCTCATCTTCAAAGGCTCGCCCAAGACCCCGGCCCTCGATCAGCGCCAGGCAGCGCAGCTTGGCCTACCACCCACGGCCCACGCCATCGGTGGCAACGACGCCCGGGCGGAGAATCTCTTTCTGCTCCCCGGTGAGACCTCTGAGGATCAAATGCTGCTGGCCGCCGACGGCGGGATCTGGATCGGCTCGCTCGAGCACCTCGAGTGCTACGAGCCCACCCGCGCCCAGATCCGCGCCCACGCCCGGGGCGTCAGACGGATCGAGAGGGGACAGTTGGGACAGAGCCTTCCCGACCTGCTCTGGGAAGACGGTCTGCTACGCATATTCTCCAGCCTGCTGGCACTGGGAGCCGAGCCGGTGGTCTGGTCACCAAGAGCCGGATTCTTTGGCGCCATCTCGGCGCCAAGCATGGCGATCTCGGCGGTACCCAAGCTGGAAATACTATGAAGAGAGGGCTTAGGGGCCTAGGGGCTTAGGGGCCCCGCACACACCCGAATCTGGATTGGGAGGGGGCCCTTACGCCCCTAAGCCCGGGCGGGGGCAAGGGTGGGCTACGCCCCTACTCCCTATTGTGTTCGCCGCAGCAGCACCAGGGTCTGATCGTCTCCCTGGTTCTGACCGGCGGCGAATTCCGTTACCGCATCGTCGACCGCCTTCACCACCTCGGGAAGGGGGTGGTCACCGATCCTCTTGAGAAGTTCCACCAGCCGCTCGGCGCCGAATTCCGCCTCGTCACGCGCTTCGCATTCGGTGATGCCGTCGCTGTAGATACAAAGGAGGTCTCCCGGCGCCATGGTGAAGGTACCGCCGGTGTAGGAGCTTTCGGCGAAGAGCCCGAGAGGGAATCCACCGGTCTCCAGCTCCACCACCTCGCCGCCGGCTCTCAACAGCAGCCCGGGATTGTGGCCGGCGTTGACATAGCTGACCTCACCTTTTTTTGGATCGATCTCGGCGGCCAATAGGGTGATGAATTTGTTGGGTGCGCTGGAGTCGGTGATGTGATGGTTGAGCCGCGCGATCAGCTCCGCCCCCACTCTGAAATGGTCGAACAGCAGACGCAGCGCCGAGTGAATCGTCGAGACCATGAGGGCCGCGGGAAGGCCTTTCCCCGACACGTCAGCCAGGACCGCACCGACCCGGCCCTCGTCCAGGCTCAGGAAGTCGTAGTAGTCGCCTCCCACATGACGGGCCGGTCGGCTCCAACCCACCAGCTCGAACCCGTCGAGGCGAGGAAAATCGGTTGGCAGCAGGCGACGCTGGATCGCGGCCGCCAACTCGATCTCCCGCTCCAGCCGCTCCTTCTCGAGCGCCTGTCGATGAAGATAGGCGTTCTCCAGCGCGATGGCGGCCTGGTTGGCAAACATCGCCAGTGTCCGCCTGTCCGTCGCTCCGAACGGCCCCACGCCGTGGCGGCTCTCTTTGTCGGCGACCACCAGCAATCCCCGGCGCTCGCTGTCGGTTTCGACCGGCACGGCGAGCAGGTGTGAGGCACCCGGCAGCAGGGTCTGATCGTCCGGTGCAGCCTCCTCCAGCAGGGCGGCCACCAGGGAGTCATCGAGCGCCATCTCGGCGCAGGCATCACCGCCAAAGGTCCGCTCGAGCACAAACGAGCGACCCTTGGTCAAATAAAGAGCACCCCGCCGCGCGTCCAGCAGCGAGACGGCGCGAAGCAGAATCTCTTCACCCAGCTCATCGAGATTGAGTGTCGATGCGATGGCCAGCCCGACGTCGTAGAGAGCTTCGAGCTCGACACCTCGATAGTTGACTTCGAACTTCTGTTGCTTGAGGCGCTTGCTCAGCTGGGCCGTCTGCAGCGCCGCCGCCAGGGCAACCAAGGACAACGATTCGGGAGCGCCGACCTGGGACCCCGCCGGATTCAAGAGGAGAAGGCCCCCGGGAATCTCCCGATGCTCGAGACCCAGGTCGCGAAAGTCTTTGACCTCGGCGGGAAAGTCGCCGGCGCCCACCGCCACCTCTTGTCGGAAGCTGCCTCCGCCCTCGGTGTAGACGGCGGCCCCTTTGAGCTCTCCCGACTTGCACAGGCCTCCGAGCAGGCCTCTGATCAAAGCCTGTTCTCCGGCCTGGCGGTCGGCAAGTCCGAGGAGGTCTGCCCAGATGTCCTGATTGCCGACGGGGGCGGTCGACTGGGCCATTACTTTCTCATCCGCTCAGACCCGAGACCGCCGACTCTTCGTCGGGGAAGATCTGAGCGTACTGGGCCAATCCCATGATGTGAAAGGTCTTTTCGATGGTCGGTGTCAGACAGCAAAACGACAGTCGGCCATCGATCTCGAGCATCTTCTCGATGATCTCGATCAAGATGGAGATACCGATCGAATTGACGATCTTCGTACCCTTGAGGTTGAGCAGGAGATTCTTTTCGTCGTCGCTGATCAGGTCGTAGGCCGCACGGGCGATCTCTTCACCACCTTGATTGTTGATGTAGCCCTCCGTGTAGATCACAGCGAGCCCGCCCCGGCGATCGACGTTCACTTTTAGCATTTCGGTCATCGTAAACTCTCCGAGCTCAGCGTGACTTGCTCATCACGACTGTCGTTCCGGTCGACCCGGAGCGGATCTCCACTTCGTCCATGAGTCCCTTGATGATCTTCAACCCCCATCCCCTCTTGCTCGCCGCTTTCAGCTTCTCTTCGATTATGGGTTCCTCGACATCGTCTGGTGAGAAGCCGATTCCGCTATCAGTAATTGTGATTTGCAGTTTCTCGGGCTTGGAATCACCGAGCACCGCAAACTCGATTTGAACTTTCTGATCGCCGGCGTGACTGTGCTCGAAGCTGTTGATACAGGCTTCGACAACAGCCATCCGCACTTCATCTATCTTATCGGAGCTCATCTCCATGAACTCCGCCAGCGCGGTCGCCGTCTTGCTTGCCGCAATCTCCATGTCAGGAAGCATGGGGAGTGTAAGCGTTACCTCCCTCAATACGGCTCCCCTTGCCATAGTTCCCCCGATAGCAGACCCGCCTTCCAGACCC
>CALILB010000208.1 GCA_938016625.1 uncultured bacterium
CAGAAGGTTGCGGACGGTCTCCTCGCCGATGAGACCCTTGTCCACGAGCGTCCTCAGGATCTCGGCGCGGAAGAGGCGTTCGAGGTGGCGGGAGTTGAAACCAGGCAGATGGTAGAAGCTTCCATCGGGGCGGAAGCCGCCATCGGTGACGAGAATATGGACGTGCGGGTGGAAGTTGAGCAACTCGCCCGAGGTCTGGAGGAAGCCCACGGCACCGGGCGTCACCTCAGCGCCATCGAAGGACACATCGAAGTACAGCCTCAGGGCTCGCCAGGCACAGGCAGCGAGCTCACCGAGGAGCTTTCTGTCGTAGCGGAAGAAGATCCGCAGCCGCTTGGGGATGGTGAACACCACCTGGCGGTGGTGGACGTCCTCGAGCAGCTCTTCCTCCGCCCAGGCCGCCCACAACAGGTCTCGCTTCTGATGACAGCTTGGGCACAAGGCCCGCAGCTTGCAGGAGAAGGCCACCAGAAACTCGTGCCGGCAGTCGGGGCAGCGGATTCGCGCCACACCGTGGTCGAAGATGCCGCAGTCGAGGAAGCGCCAGACCGCGGGCTCCACACAGCGGCGTAGATAGCCGTGGGTGGACTGGAAGCGCTCGTCGTAGGCCAGCAGGAACCGATCGAAGTGGTGGGCCAGAGCGCGGTAGAGGACGGTGCGCTCGGGTCGCCGGGCGCGGTAGGCGCGATCGTGGGCCGGGCCTCGACTCGTCTCCACTCCAACCAGTGGAGACGGAATCGGCGGCCCTGAGCTTGCAGCGGAGGCCGAGCGACCAGGCTCACATTACGACTCGGTCTTGGTCAGAAAGCGGTTTCAGGAGTAGGCGGACCCTCTAGAGCCTGCTGAGGCCGACGAATGTGCCGCCGTTCTGGCGGCAGAGCAGACGCATCAGGGTGGCGAAGCGGACGCCGGTGGTGTTGGAGACGCCGGGCACCGAGAACATCACCGGGAAGCCGACGGCGTGGATTCTCACCCGCTGTCTGCCCTGGGCGTCGCGGCGGTTCAAGCGGTCGACGGTGTTGACGACCTCGTCGATCGACTTGCCGGTGAACTCGTCGCCAAAGACGTAGATCGAGATCTTCTTGTCGGGGGCGGAGAAGGTGCGGATAGCGCGGGTAATGCCCTCGACCGGGCTCGAGTTGGAGAAGACGTTCCAGGTTCTGAGGCGCTCGATGATGACCTTGCGGCGGCCGGGGGTGTCGGGGATCCATTTGCCGGCGTAGCGGGAAAACATGTACTGGCCCATGTCGTTCATCACCTGGATGCCCTTGACCTTGGGATAGATGTCGAGGACCTGGGTCATCTTCTGCAGCACCGTCGGCCAGGCGTAGGTGAACATGCTGCCCGAGGTGTCGATGACAAAGATGACGTACTCGCTGTCGACCGGGATGCCGCCGACGAGGGATCTGTCGACCTGTCGGCGCTCGGCTTGGGCTTGGAGCCGTTTCATCTCCTCGGTCAGCGTCTGTTGAGCGGCCAGCAGCCGCCCCTCGATGATCTCGTTGACCTCGGAGAGCTCGTCGGTGGCCGCAAACTCACCACGAAGGTCGAGTTTACCCGTGGCGCCGCAGAGACCGCAGCGCTTCGCAGTTGACACTCTTTTCTTGCGCTGAGCCGGGTCCGGCACGCTGTCATCCAACTTGCATCTTGCAGGCCTGGCACTGCTAGAAGCTGTAGATCGCGGAGATCGAGGCGGTGTTTACTGGATCCGAAACATCGATGCCGAGATCAATCTGGAAGCGTTTGAAGGCGAGGCCGAGTCCGCCGGTTTTCTGGGTCCCGGCTGGCACCTTTTGGGGCCCCGAGGACCGAGCCACCTCGCCCGGCACCCTTCCCCTCGCCTCCCTCGCCCGGACCGACCGCCAGGTCATTTGCCCTTCTTGAATCGCGAGAAAATTGAGCGCAAACCACTCTTGGCCGAGCCCGTCGCGCCCTCGGTGCTTGGTGATGTCGTGCCTCTGTCCTTCGGGGGCGTGCCGAGCTTGAGCTCAGCGCCGCGCTTGAGGTAGAGCCCAATCTGGTCGTAAAACAGCCGTCTTTGGGACCGCGAGAGATCGAGAAACGCTAGGCCCATGCCTGCCGGCTGGGAGGGCCCTTTGCTACGGATTCGCGCCCAAACCACCTCGGCCGGGGCCTTGAGCCGCAGTCCCTGCAGATTCAGCCCCACACTCAGCCGAGTGCCGGGGTCTTCAGGCACCAGGGTTTCGACGAACAGCCCGCCCAGGGAGAGGTCGTTGAAGACTTCCCGGCGCGGCTCCTGGCCGGCCTCGTAGAGAGTGATGTGGCCTGCGTGACCGACCCGCCGGGTTCGCAGTATCGTTGGACAAATGGACATGGCAGACTCCGAGGACTGGTATCGCTCGGGTTCGTTCCCCGAACTCCTTCGCAAGAGGATGGAACAATTGTACACCCACCAACCGTGGGAGGCGGCGAAACCCGGTGGGGCGTCGACTCGTTTTGAGGAGGGAAGGGTCGGCACACGGATGCCCTGCCAGCTCATCGCCAAAAACACCAGCTCAGGGCCCAAAACCACCAGCTCATCGCCAAAATGACAAGCGGCTACTCGACCTGGTAGGTGAGCCCGTCGGAGCGGCCGGGACGCTCGCCCGGGCTCAGCGCCTATACCCTGTCGACATCCAAGCCTTTGTCTTCATGTCCAATCACTATCACCTGCTCCTTGCCGTCGCCGACGCCCAGCGGCTCGCCCGCTTCAAGACACCGCATCGGTCGACTCCCAAGGTCTCTAGCTCTCCACGCCCCATCGCCGGCGCAGTGACCGCGCTTGACTTCGGATCGCTTCGATCTCCTTCTCGGAAAGCCGTTCCAGGTTCTTCATCGAGAAGCCCATGCGGGGCACCCGTTCCAGCAATGCGCGATTCCTGTCGAGGAAGTCCCAGTAGAAGGTAGTCACCGGGCACGCCCGCTCACCCGTCCTCTCGCCGGGGTCGAAGCGACAGTCGCCGCAATAGTCGCCCATCCGATCGATGTAGCGTCCGGAAGCAGCGTACGGCTTGCTGCCGACAACGCCGCCGTCGGCGTACATCACCATGCCCAACGTGTTCGGCAGGGTCACCCAGTCCATGGCGTCCACGTACATGCCGAGGTACCAATCACTGATCTCACGCGGGTCGACCCCGGCGACCAACGCCAGATTGCCGGTGACCATCAAGCGCTGGATGTGATGCCCGTAGCCGTGTTCCAGCACCTGATCGAGAGCCTGCTCGGCACACTTCAGATCGGTCTCTCCGGTCCAGTAGAACTCGGGCAGCCTGCCGGTCTCTTCGAAGTGATTGCGGCCAGCGTAGGAGGGGCCCTCCCGCCAGTAAATCCCCCGAATGAACTCTCGCCAGCCAATGATCTGGCGTACGAAGCCTTCGACCGAGTTCAGAGGTGCGGCGCCCGCTCGATAGGCTTCGAGCGCCTTCTCTACGCATTCGCGCGGATCGAGCAGTTTCAGGTTCAGCGCCGGTGACAGCAGCGAGTGAAAAAGCCAGGGCTCGCCGCTCTGCATGGCGTCCTGATAGTCGCCGAATGAGCCCAGGGCGTACCGGACGAAGTGCCGGAGCGCGCGCAGGGCCTGCGAGCGGGTGACCGGCCAGGCGAAGCCGTCGAGCTGGCCAGGAGCCCCTCGAAAGCGCCGCTCCACGAGTTCGAGTACTTCCCGCGTCACCGCATCCGGTCTGCAGCTGAATCGGGGCGGAGCCTGGGGAGAATCCTTTCCGAGGCTCTTCCGATTGTCCGAGTCGAAGCTCCAGGCGCCGCCCTCCGGCTTCCCCGCCGCGGTGAGGAGCACTCCGAGCCGGCGGCGCATCCTTCGATAGAAGTGATCCATCACCAACGTCTTGCGGCCCGCGGCCCAGTCTTCGAACTCCGCCGGCTCGATCAGGAAGTGCGGGTCCTCGAGCAGCTCGAGCTGCGCGCCAAGGGCGTCCGCCGTCTCCTCGACGGCCTGCAACGTGCGGAAGTCTCCGGGCCTGAAGACCAACAACCGGGTCGGCCGGAGCGCCTCCCACGCGCGCGGCAGCTGAGTGCGCAGGCTGCCGTCGTTACGCCGATCTTCGAGGCGCAAATAGGCGCTGCGCCACCCCGCTCTCTGGATTTCCAGAGCGAATTGCCTCATGGCTGCCAGATAGAGAGCCGTGCGCTGCTTATGACTCGGAACGTGTGTGAAGTCCTCGACGAGCTCCACCTGCAGCACCCCGTCGATGGATCGGTCCAGGCCCGCAGCGCTCAGATAGACGCTGTGAAGCTGATCGGGAAGAAGAAGCAGCAGGCGATCGACCCTGCCGCGAAGCGAGCTCAGTGGCCGAGACTCGAAACGGAAACTTCCAGACCCGCCCTTCATGACCCTGCTTCTGCCACCATAGCGAGAGCCAGCACACCACGCGCCGTCCAAGCTGTCGTTCGCAGCCAGTTGCTGGCCACCAACCGGCGGATTGCGATGCCATCGCGACTTCTGCTCAAGCGCCGGTGCAGCGGGACCTGAAGAAGCGCCGTTGACAGCCAAATCACCGCCAGCAAGACCAGGCCCAACCACAGCGGCCCGCGCCCCAGGCCGAGCGGAGGAGCCACGAGAAGCGCCAGCGCTGTCCCCGCCTCGGCGATCATCAGCGGTACCACCACCAGGGAGGTTCGTCGCTGATGCTCCGCGGCAAAGCGGGTGAACCGTCGCTCTGCTGCAAAGTCGAACAGGGGATAGTGGACCACCTGCACGAACCAGATGAGGCCCACCATGGCCAAGGTGGCACCGGCGTGAATCAAGAGCAGGAACATCCGATCTTCGCGGCCTGTTCGGAAGGCGTGAAGGCCTCAGCCCACGACCGTCCGCTCGACCACCATATAAGTCAAGTCGTCGTCGAGAAGACTGGTGGTCTGGTGCTCCCTGACTGCCGAGTAGATCGCACGGGTCAGGTCCACTGGCGACCCGCTCTGACGCCGCACAATCTCGGCGAGCCGATCTGTGCCGAACTCTTCGCCGTTCGGGCTCTCAGCTTCGACCAGTCCGTCCGTGAAAAGACACAGAACGTCGTTCTCGTAGAGCTCGAACCGAGCGTCGGCGAAGGATTGTTGTGCCGAGAGCCCGAGAGGCAACCCGGTCGACTCCAGGTAATCGATCTCGCCCGTGGACCGGAGCAACAGCATCGGATTGTGGCCGGAGGATGCATAAGTGACCCGTCCATCAGCTCCGGCCCGGAGCCAGACAGCGGTGGCGAAAAGCGCTCTTGTATCTTCGCGATTCCTGGCCGCCAGCATCCGCTCGTTGACGCGCTGCGCAAACACCGCCGGGAAGAGACCGTCCTCGATGCTGTTGATCAAGAAGTATAAGGTCGCGGCTGCCAGACCCGCACGTACGCCGTGGCCGGAAACGTCGGCGATCCAAAGAAACAGCTCCTCGCCTTCCATCCTCCAGCCCAGTAGATCTCCGCTCAAGTGGCAGTACGACTCGAGGACGGCCGCGATTCGCAGAGGGCTTTCCTTCGGCAGACGGCGTGGAAGCAGGTCGAACTGAAGGCCATGACCCAGCCGCAGCGCAGGCTCCATGTCGGGGAACAGATGTGGCCGGTAATAGAAGTCGAGTGCATCGGATTCTTTCTTCGCCAGCTGGGTCATTGAACCTTCGCTACCCCATGCCGGCGCACCCTCGAGCTTCAGCGAACGAATGCGGCGTTCGACGGCATCTCCCAGGGATCCGTCGCCGAGCGATGCTGCCAAATCGAAGGCCTGGCGGAGCTCGGTCATGAGCTCGTAAACCACCTGCTCCGAAGGAGCGTGGCTCGAGCCCGAGCTGTCGGCCTTGGTGGGCATTAGCGTCAGTGCTACCGGAAACGGCAGCGTGGTCCAGGCCCCAACGAAGAATCCCGAGCCATGCTGAATCCGCCGAGCCCTACTACGTAGTCGCGACGCAGCTGTTCGAGCGCGGACCGCACCTCCTCGATCGCTCCGAGCCCCATGCGCAGGACCTCTTCAACAGTTCTGATCGGCGGACCGTCCTCGTAGACTCGGTGGCGGCCGGCGAGAAACTCTCATTCGATCTCTTCTTCCAGAGCCTTGCCTTCGGAAGCTCCCGGTCCATCCGGAGCCAGCGCCGACATCGCGAACACGAGCCCCACGCAAACGAACGCCGTCACAAAGCCCCCGAAGACGAAGATGGCAATAACGATTCCCATGGCTCGGGGCCAGGTCTTTTCCCTGGAGCCTTCGTTCTTCAGTCGCTTTCTGTTGCTGAGCTCGACCTGCTGGCCTTCTCGGCCGCTTCGCGAGCCCGCACGACACCCAGAAAGACGACACCCGTCATAACGAGTCCGAATGCAAAGATAGCGAACAGCTGTGCAGCTACCGTCATCGTTATCGACCTTGACCGAGTCGGACTCGCACGCCAACCCAGAATGTCAGAATCGACGGTACCCAAATCCCGACGAAGACTCCGTAGTCGTGGTTGACCAGGAACCACAGCACCACGCTGGCCAGAAAACTGGCGATCGCGGCGATCAAGAAAGGTGCATCTACTTTGTCAAACATAAACCTTCTCCTCTTGCTGTGACCGTCCGTTCCTTATCTCGCCCGGTAACGCAACTTTAGAGTGGGTCTGGACCGCGAGATCTCTTCCTGAAGGAAGAGAGACCCAGCGCTTCCCTCACTCGCAGTCTCCAAGGCCACAGATCGATCGTACGGTACCGCAGAGTAATGAAGATGTCCAAGGGGTGGCAGCGACGTCTCAGCCCCCTTGAAGATAGCCAATCAGCCGGTCTGCAAGGGCGCAGCCCGAAAGGAACGCGCCCCGCACCGACGACAGCGCCGACCAACGGCCGATTGGCCATTCCTCACCTTGGAACTGGTGGTCAGACAATCCGCGTCGATGCCATATATGTGATGGCGCTGATGCCGGCGCAGAGTGCCATGCCCCAGATC
>CALILB010000209.1 GCA_938016625.1 uncultured bacterium
TGCCGAGGCTGATTCCCACTTTTGCTATTTCGGGCTAGAGTCTCCCTTGAAAAGCCCGCGGCAATGAACCTACACCGCCCCGAGCCTCAAGACTCGCTCGAATTTCTGAAGTGTGAACTATATCACTACTATGGATTCTCAGCAAGATCTCTGGTGAGACACAGGACCTACCACCATTCCGATGTTAACCCCTTTAGTTTCTTCTAGTTGATGAGAAGAGACCCTACCCTTCTGCTCATTTCCGCAACCGGTTTCGGGGCGACAATCGCCCAGGTTCTGCTTCTACGGGAGCTCCTACCCCTTTTCTACGGCAACGAGATGTCAACCGCGTTGACTCTCGCGGGCTGGCTACTGTGGACCGCACTCGGCAGTGCGGTCGCCGCACGGCTGACGGCCGGTCGGCCACCGAGCGACAGCATACTGGCAGTGCTTCTGGCTCTCATGGCGGTGACGCTGCCCGGACTCCTGCTGCTGGTCCGTGGAGCCCGGTGGCTCTTTGGCATCCCTGCCGGTGAGCTGGCGACCATCGGCAAGATGGTGCTGGTGTGCCTGGCGGTTCCGGCCCTCTTCTGTCCCCTGGCCGGTGCTCTTTTCGGGCTGTGCTGGGCCCACCGGCAATTGGGCGACACCGGCATCGCGGGTACCCGAGCGCTGACGGTCTATTTGGGCGAGGCTCTGGGAGCGGCCTTGGGCGGCGTTGCCTTCTTCTTTGTGATTCTACGCTCCACCCCCGTCTTCAGCTCGGCGACCGTCGTCGCCCTGCTGCTGCTCTGTCTTTCGGGCTGGGTTTTGTGGAGAGAAAAGGGGACGCCGAAAGCGCCCACCCGGCTGCTCTGGTGGCTCTGCGCGGCGATGATCCTCGCCCTTTCCATCTGGAGCAGCCGGATCGATGCCCTCAGCCGCTGGTGGCAGTGGGGCGATCACCTGCTCGCCGCCCGCGATACACCTTTTCACAACCTGGCCTTCGTGGGACAAGGCGATCAGATAACGGTCTTTGCCAACGGCCTCTGGCTCTTCACCGAGCCCGATCCGGTGACCACCGAGCTGGCGGTCCACGTGGCATTGCTCCAACACCCCGAGCCCAGGCGGCTCCTGTTTCTCGGCGGAGGTCTGGCAGGCCAGCTGCAGGAAGCCCTCAAACACCCGAGTGTGGAGACCATCGACTATGTCGAGCAGGATCCACAGCTGATCAGTTTCGCCACGGACTTCTCGAGCCAAACCGTCCGCGCTTCACTCGAAGACCCGCGGGTGGATGTGCATCCGCGAGATGCGGGGACCTTTCTCCGCGGTCAGGCAGCTCAGTGGGACGTGATCCTGATGAGCGTCGGCGATCCGATCAACGCCCAGATGAACCGCTTCTACACCGTCGAGCTCTTCCGTCGCATCGCGGCCCGTCTCCGCCCCGGCGGCATCTTCAGCTTTTCCGTCCCCGGTGGTGGCGACACCGTCGGACCGGCACATGCGAGGCTTCTGAGCTCCATAGACCGGACGCTCGCCGAGGTCTTCCCACGGGTGGTTGTCCTTCCCGGCGAGCGGGCCCGCTTTCTGGCCGCCGCCGACCCGGAATCTCTTACTACCGACCCCATGGTTCCGACGAGCCGCATCCACAAGCGCAGCCTCGATCTCGTCTATCTTCGCGAGGACACCCTTTTCGACCACATGAACCCGATGCGGATCGAGTACCTGCAGTCGATTCTGGCCCAGTCGCAAGACAGCCCGGTCAACCGCCAATTCGCCCCCGTCTGCTACTTCCACGGGATGATGCTGTGGGCCGCGCAGTGGCATCCGGAGCTCGAACAAGCCTTGAGTGCCGCGGCACACGTAAAGCCGGCCTATCTGCTGGCCGCGCTGATCGTCCTTGGCCTGATCGTGCCTCTCGTCTTCTGGACCGGACGGTCGAAGTATCGGCTGGCCGTGGGTGCGGCAGTCTTTGTTCAGGGCGGCGTCGGGATGGTGCTCCAGCTGCTGCTGATCCTGAGCTTTCAGATTCTCCAGGGTTTTGCCTATCTCCAGCTGGCGCTCATCATCGCCTTCTTCATGGCCGGTCTGGCTGTGGGTGCTCTGCTGGTCAGCCGGGCCGGAGATTGGTGGCAAGACACCGGCCGGGCCAACCGCTGGTTCCTGCTCCTGCAGATTGGTGTCGCGGTCTACCCGCTGCTACTGCTGGCCTTCTTTTCGCCGCTCGGTGAGGGCCTGCGAGAGGGCCTTTCGGCGGTGGCCTCGTCCTGGGTCTTCTCGGCAGCCAGCCTGGCGGCGGGAGCTCTCGGTGGTGCCCACTTCGCCCTGGCGGCCCTGGTCTCGGCCGCCGCGGGTGCGCGACCCGAGCGTGCCGGTGGGTATCTCTATGCCGTGGACCTGGCCGGTGCAGCGGGCGGAGCGCTCGTCGCCGGTCTTCTCGTGCTGCCGCTCTATGGTGTCACCCGGACGCTGGTCCTTCTCAGCCTTCTGTCGTTCTTCTGCCTTCTCGCCATCCTGCGACGGCCGGCTCTCCTTACATAGCACCCGGTCTCCTCTACGCCTCGGTCGTTGACCGATCGACGGGCTGTCAGGGGCTGGATTCTGCTTGCGTCCGGGGCGCCTTCGTCCCGGCCAGCCAGACACCCGGCACCGAGTGCCCGCACTCGCCGCAACGCCCCTCTTCGAGACTAACGACCCGGGTGATGTATCCCACCCGCTCGATGAGCAGCGTCCCGCACTCGGGGCAGTGGGTGTGTTTGCCCGGATGCTCGGGGACGTTGGCGATGTAGACATAGTGGAGACCCGCTTCCATGGCCAGGGTGCGTGCCTCCTCGAGCATCGGCACCGGTGTCGGTGGCACGCTCTTGAGCAGATAGCGGGGGTAGAAGCGAAAGAAGTGGAGCGGCACTTCGGGTCCCAGCTCTTCGACGATCCAGCGGCACATTGCCCGCAGGGTCTCGGGATCGTCGTTCTTGCTGGGGATCAGGAGGTTGACAATCTCGGTGTGGATTCCTTTTTCCCTCAGTCGCACGAGTGTCGCCAGCACCGTCTGCAGATTACCCTCCACCTCCTCCCGGTAGAGCTCCTCGGTAAACCCCTTGAGGTCGATGCAGGCGGCATCCAGCGTCTCACAGATGTCATCGAGCGGTGCCTGGTTGACGAAGCCGGCCGAATGCATCAGATGTAGCAGCGAGCCGCCCCGGCAGAGGCGGGCGACATCGAGCATGTACTCGATGAAGACGACCGGCTCGACATAGGAAGAGGCGATCGACCGGCAGCCATAGCGCTCGGCCCGTGTCACGGCCTCGGCCGGTGGCAGATCGTAGTTGAAGGTCTCCTCCGGTCTCGTCTGCGATGCCTCCCAGTTGAGACAGGATTTGCAGTGGAGGTTGCAGCCGGCAGTGGCCACCGACAGGGTCTTGGAGCCCGGCAGCACGTGGAAGAAGGGTTTCTTCTCCACCGGATCGATGTTCACCGCACAGGGGTTACCGTACGCGACCGTCCACAGCTCGCCGTCGATGTTCTCCCGCACCCCGCAACGCCCGCGTTGGCCGGTCTCGATCCGGCAGCGGTGGGGGCAGAGCTCGCACCGGACCTCGCCGTTGCCGACCGGAGTGAAGTAGGGCGACGCCCGTCGTCCGATCAGGCCCTTCTGGACCACCGACGCCGCGACCGGCTCGTTCACCGGTAGGCCCGGCAGGAGCCCCGCGCCGGCGGTGACCAGTGCGCACCGCCCGACACCCGAGACGAAATCACGTCGGCTGAAGGGCTCTCTCATCGAGATTCTCCACCTGATCGGTCTCAACCCCTGCCGTGCCGCTTGAAGATCTTGCGGTTGGTTACCGACCGCGGGTCGAGGTTGGTGAGGCCTGCCTCCTCGGCCCAAGCCATGGCCTCGAGGAATTCGTCGGCGTGGAGGCCCCGCCCGATCTCGTCGAAGTCCGCCGCTTTGTAGGCCACGTGATACTGCGCCATGATGTTGACGTAGGTGGTGGGCGACAGCTCCTCGGCCACCCAGCGGGTGAAGTCGCGCGTGCCGGCCACCCGGTTGGGCATGACCAGATGTCGGATCATCAACCCCCGAAGGGCCCGGCCTTTTTCATCTACCGCGTGCTCCCCCACCTGCCGGTTCATCTCCAGAATCGCCTTTTTGGTTACCTCCGGGTAATCCGCCGCTCCCGACGAGTACTTGGCCGACTGCTCCCCATCCATGAACTTGAGGTCGGGCAGATAGATGTCGACGATGCCGTCGAGAAGCTCGAGGACCTCCACCCGCTCGTAGCCGCTGGTGTTGTAGACCAGCGGTAGCCGCAGTCCCCACTTGTGGGCGATCCGCGTGGCGTTGATGATGTGGGGCATCACATGGGTGGGGGTCACCAGATTGATGTTGTGGCAACCGATCCTCTGCAGCCGCAACATCTCACCGGCGAGATCCTCGTCTTCGAGCCGATCCCCCAGCCCCTTGTGGGCGATTGGCCAGTTCTGACAGAAGGAACACCGCAGATTGCAGTTGGAGAAGAAGATGGTGCCCGAGCCGCCCTCCCCTACCAGCGAGACCTCCTCGCCAAAGTGGGGTTGAGCGCTGTAGACCATGACCTTGGAGGGCGCCCGGCAGTAGCCTTTCTTGCCCGCCCGGCGGTCGACCCCGCATTGCCGCGGACAGAGCGCACACGCTTCCAGGATGTCGAAGGCCTGCTCGATCCGCTGGGCGAGCTTCCCCTCCTGCTCGAGCCGCGCGTAGGCGGGTAGCCACTCCTCTTTGCTGTTGGGCGAAGCTTCGAGGCGAGATTGAGAGACGAGAAGCGTCCCCCCGAGGACAACCGATCTCTTGAGGAAATCGCGTCGGGTGCTGTCCATACCGAGGCCTCCGCGGTGGTTTCCGAATCGAGAGCCTCAGCAATCATTTGACACCCGATCCGCACCAGGGTCAAGAAGAATCTCGCCAGAAATCCCGCTGGTGAGCGCTGCCGCTCGAGGGCGCGTCACCTCTGATATATTGACTGCAGATTCAAGTCAGCAGATTGGCAGTCGCGGCTTTGCGGGGCGGAAGCCTCACTGGAGCCTACTATCGGACATCTTCGGAGGACAGAAACGCATGAAGATCTTGACTACAGCGGTAATGTTGATCCTCGTCATCACCACGGTTGCGGCAGCAGGTGAGCTCAAGGAAGATCTGGTTACCCTCGAGAAGGCCGGGTGGAAGGCCTGGGCGAAGGGAGACGGCGAATTCTTCCGCAAGAACCTGACCGAGGATCACGTGCAGGTCGTCGCGGGTGCCGGATGGGTCGTCGGGCGGGAGGCTATCGCCACCGAGATCGCCAAAGGCGCCTGTGAGGTCAAGAGCTACGACTTCCACGACATAGAACTCCGCCACCTGGCAAAGGATGTCGCAATCTTGTCCTACACGGCGACTCAGGACGCCTCCTGCGAGGGCAACCAAATGCCGGCCAAGGTCTACGCCACCTCGGTCTATGTCAAGAAGGATGGGAAATGGCTGGCAGCCAACTACCAGGAGACCCCGGCCGAGTGACGGGGAGTTGACCGGCCGTAGGTAGTCGCTGCTTCTTACTCAGGAAGCCAGCTACCCAGACTAAGGGTTGTGCCCTGCGGAGGCTAGTCCGACAGAGCGCGGGCGATCTCCGTTATGTGGCGCAGATCGGAGCCACAACAACCCCCGAAAATGTTTAGCCACGGCATCCGGCGCCTGAGCTCGACATACTGACCGCCGAGCTCGACCGGATCGCCATCATCCAGCGTCTCGCACACGTCGAGCTCCGCGTGACTGAGACGAGAGGCATTGCAGCGCACGCCCCGAATCCGTCGGGTCCAGTCCGAGCCCTCGAGCACATGAAAGAAATGGTCGGGATGGGCACAGTTGACCATGAAGTAGGCCGCGGCCGAACCGGTCGCATCGTCAACCGCCTCGATTGCCTCGGCCAGTGCCTGCCCCGTCGGCAGCTTGCCATCCGTTTCCACTGTGAACGAAATGACGACCGGCAGCCCTGCCGCTCGAGCGGCACGCACAAAGCCGATCGCCTCATCCGACTGGGTAAACGTCGTCGCCGTCACCATGTCTACTTCGGTCTTGGCAAGCCAACCGATCTGCCTGGCGTGGTAGTCCTCCGCATCGTGCGCAGCGACCTCCGCTTCTGGGGCGTAGCTGTCGCCAGACGGGCCAACGATACCGTTCAAAACGATCGGCTTCGCATTCGAAGAGAACTCGTCACGCAATCCCGAAATGAACTCAATGGAGGCCTCGTTTGCCGCCCGCAGATGGTTCTCGTCGACGCCAAGATCACCGGCCCAATGCAGGTGCGCCTTCCAGGTCTGACCGTCGAGTATGAATCCCGCCCCTGACTCACCCGCCAGCGCCAAGAAACCGCGGAAATAGTCCGCGACGGCCTCTCGATCGCCCGCGTCGGTCAGCAATGTGTGGGCAGCGAACTCCCGAATCTCGATCCCGTGGTTGAAGATCAAGTCGGTCTCGATCCCTCCGTCGGCGAGAAAGATCTCTCCGGTCAGCTGCGGGAGGTTGTTGCGATATCGACTCATAGGCAGACTTGAACGTTGTGGGAACCAAATCCCGTTGGGTCGTGATGATCGGAAAGGCGCAATATGGTGTCCCCAACGGGAGAGATTTGGAACACCGTTTTCGCCCAACTCGAATCCTTTAACTCATTGAGGGACATGAGCTTAGCCGCGTGAGGCTTTCGCCCTGACGCGTGCTGACAACTGTCCGCATCGCCTCGGGGAGGTCCTGCAGCGGACCGTTTGGAACACCGACGGCAGGAATTCGGGGACTGGCTCGGGAGGGGGCGAGGGAGGACGTGCCTGTCCCCGAATTCCGGGTGAGCAGAAGCGCCGCAAGCTCGCGCAGGAAGCGCTCGAGATCGAAGCTGAGGACGCTCGAGAAGCGGGCGCTCTTGCCTTCATGGCCCGGATCCTCGTCCAGGCCACTCTCCCCCACAGCCGGCCGAAGACGCACGAGTTCGAGCGCGTCAACGGCCGCTTCACCCTCTACATGAACGCTCCGCCTTCGATCGGGCTGCCCTACGGCTCGTACCCGAGACTCGCGCTCGCCTGGCTCTCGACCGAGGCGGTCCGGACCCGCAACCGTGAGATCGAGCTCGGCCCGACCTTCTCGAGCTTCATGTACAAGCTGGGCCTGACGCCTGTGACCGGCAAGCGCGGGACGACTTCACGTCTTCGCAACCAGCTCCACCGGCTCTTCTCCACAACCATTCGCTGCAGCTACTCCGACGAGGCCGAAGGCCACGCTGCCGGCATCGGTTACACCATCGCCCACAGCCACCAGCTCTGGTGGTCGCCCCGAGATCCAGAGCAACAACCGCTCTGGAACTCGGTCGTTGTCCTAAGCAGCGAGTTCTATGACGAACTCGTCGCTCACGCCGTGCCGATCGACCTCCGCGCCCTGAAGGCGCTCAAAGGCTCACCCCTCGCCCTCGACATCTACTCCTGGCTCACCTACCGAATGAGCTACCTGCGGAAGCCCTGCCTCATCCCATGGAAGGCGCTACAGACACAGTTCGGTGCCGACTACGGCCGGCTTCGGGACTTCAAGAGGAGGTTCCTAAACCATTTGGCCGACGTCCTGCACGTCTACCCCGCGGCGCGCCTCTCTGATCAAGCGACAGGCCTCTTTCTCCGGCCGTCGCCAACTCATCTTCCTCGCGCGGCCGGCCGGGCCAGGAGACTCACCTGAAGAGAACCGTCGCAGAGCTCTTCTCGATCCAATGCTCCAGGCCGGGGCCGATGGCGACCATCACCAGAATCACGATCAGTGAAACAAGGCCGACAGAGAACGTCCACAGAATCTTGGCGCTACGAGAGAACCCCTGGCTTTGCCACAGCTGGGGAATCGCCAGGGGACCGATCACCAAGAGCATGATGACGACATGCCAACGACGCGCGCCGGTAGAAGAGACCTCTGTGATGCCACTGGCACGACGATGCGCATCCAGGACTGCCGGCAGCAGGAGGAACGGATAAACCATGAGCAGCGCAACGGCGGAAAGCCACGATCGCGAATCATCGGGCCCGACCGTAGTCCAGACCAGTCCGGCCCAGATCCCAAAGGTAGAACACAGGATCGCAGCCGCCTTGGCGTCTTCGCGGTTGTAGAGCTGGCCGAGGCCGGGCATCACGGCGGAAAGCCCGGCCGCGAAGAGCGGCCTGGATGTCGACACGATAGGCGATCCTGAGAGGCTCACTTCTCTCTGCTGAGCACGTTGCTGCCTGAGGCGCTCTCCTGTTTCTCCCGTCTCCTCTTCTCCTTCTTTGCTTCCTTTGCCGCTTTCTGCTTCAGGCCCTTGTTCTTGTCTTTCTGACCCTTATCTCCCATCGCAAACCTCCCTAGCGCAAGTTGTCAATCGCGGCCCTTCCGAAGCCCGAATGGCGTCG
>CALILB010000210.1 GCA_938016625.1 uncultured bacterium
CATAGACGACCTTGCGCACGGTCTTGTCGGCGATAAAGCGCTGGGCGCCGTCGGAGGCCAGGGCGCGCTCGCGGGCCTCGTCTTCGGCAACGTCGGCCGGTAGGGTCAGCCGGTCGCGGAGCTTGCCGTTGACCTGGACGACGACGGTGATCTCCTCGCTGGCGAGCGCCGTCTCGTCGACCTCGGGCCAGCTCTGGGTGTGGACCGAGCCCTCCTTGCCCAAAAGCTCCCAGAGCTCTTCGGCGATAAAGGGGACTACCGGCGCCGCCATCTTGAGATAGATGTCGACCGCCTCCTCCCACTCGGCCGACCCCTGAGCCCCATCGGCTCGCGCCTTGATCATCTCGTTCATCAGCTCCATCAGCGCCGCGACGATGGTGTTGAACTGAAACTCCTCGAAGTCGCGGGTGACCTGGGCCAGGGTCTGATGGACCTTGCGGCGGAGAGCGCTCAAGGTCTCGGGGCTCGCCTCACCGGATTCGGCCGGCTCGGTCATGAGCACCCAGAGCCGCCGCAGCCAGCGCCAGGTCCCCTCGATGCCCCGGCTCGACCAGGGCCCGCCCTGTTCCCAGCGGGCAAAGAACATCAAGTAGCTGCGCATCGCGTCGGCGCCGTAGCGGCCGATCAGCTCATCGGGCGCCACCACGTTGCCACGGCTCTTGGACATCTTCTCCGAGTCCTCGCCGAGAACGGTGCCCTGGTTGCGGAGCTGGAGCATCGGCTCGTCGCCCTCGAGCACACCCATGTCGCGGCAGGCCTTGTGGAAGAACCGGGTGTAGATCAGATGCATGTTGGCGTGCTCGATGCCACCGGTGTAGGTGTCGACCGGCATCCAGTAGTCGTACTCGGCCGGGTCGAACGGCCCCTGGTCGTAGTGCGGGCTCAGATACCGCAGGTGGTACCAGGAGGAGCACATAAACGTGTCCATGGTGTCGGTTTCGCGCTCGGCCCCGCCACCACACTTTGGACAGGTGGTATGACGCCAGGTCGGGTGGAGCTTGAGCGGGCTCTCGCCGGTGGGACGCCACTCGACATCCTCGGGCAGCAGCACCGGCAGCTCCGCTTCCGGTACCGGTACCGGGCCGCAGGCGGCGCAGTAGACGACCGGGATTGGCGCGCCCCAGTAGCGCTGGCGAGAGATCAGCCAGTCGCGCAGCCGGTAGCCGACCGCAGCCTCACCCGCACCCTTCTGCTCGAGATACTCGATGGTCTTGGCCACCGATTCGTCGGCCGAGGTGCCAGTCAGCGGTCCGGAGTTGACCATGGTGCCGTAGTGGGCCGTGGCCTCTTCCATCTCGTCACCGGACGGCACCTCTTCACCGGGGGCCTGGATGACCGGCCGCACCTCGAGGCCGAACTTGCGGGCAAACTCGAAGTCGCGCACGTCGTGGGCCGGCACCGCCATGATGGCCCCGGTGCCGTAGGTCATCAACACATAGTCGGCGATCCAGATCGGGATGCGCTCGTCGTTGACCGGGTTGACGGCAAAGCCGCCGGTAAAGACACCACTCTTCTCGCGGTCGGCTGCCTCGCGCTCGATGTCGGTCTGCCGCAACGCCTGCTCGACATAGGCGGTGACTTCGTCCCGCTGCTCGTCGGTGGTCAGCTTCTCCACCAACGGGTGCTCGGGGGCCAGCACCATGAAGGTGGCGCCCCACAGCGTGTCGGGCCGGGTGGTAAAGACCTCGAGCTCGTCTCCCTGCTCGGTGCGGAAGACGACGTTGGCGCCCTCGGAGCGGCCGATCCAGTTGGTCTCGAGTGTGCGCACACGCTCCGGCCAGTCGATCTTCGAGAAGTCGAGCAGCTCGTCGGCGTAGCGCGTGGTGCGGAAGAACCATTGCTCGAGCTCCTTGCGGATGACCGGGGTGCGACAGCGCTCGCAGCGGCGGTCGTCCCCCCACACCTGCTCCCGGGCCAGCGTCGTGTTGCAGCTCGGACACCAGTCGACCGGCGCGTGCTGGCGGTAGGCCAGATCGTGCTCCAGCAGCTTCAAGAAGAACCACTGGGTCCAGCGGTAGTACTCGGGATCGGCGGAGACCGCCTCGCGACGCCAGTCGATCATTGTGCCCATCATCCGCAGCTGATCGCGCATCCGCTCGATGTTGGCGTAGGTCCACTCCTGGGGATGGACGTTGTTCTTGATGGCGGCGTTCTCAGCCGGCAGCCCAAAGGAGTCGAAGCCCATCGGAAACATGACGTTGAAGCCTTGCATCCGCTTGAATCGGGCACGGGCGTCGGAGGGCGAGATCGCGTACCAGTGACCGATGTGAAGCTCGCCCGAAGGGTAGGGCAACATGGTCAACGCATAGTGCTTGGGGCGCGAAGGGTCGCGATCGGAATGGTAGAGACCCTGCTCCTCCCACCGCTGCCGCCACTTGGCTTCGATGGGTGTCGGATCGTAGACCTGGGGGTCGCCTTCGCCGCTCATGAGAACCGGCATCTTACCGCGAAATCCGTGCTCGTTTTCAGGAGGATGGTGACTCGTCGAGCCGGCAAAGCTCCCCGATTTTCTCGCCATAGAGGCCGATGCGCTTGCCACCGAGTTGCGGCACCGACTCGAGATCGTCGGCCCCGTGCTGCTGCAAATGTCGGAGGGCGGCGGCCGGCAACACCACCTGCAGCGGCACCTGTCGCCGGTCGGCTTCGGCCTGGCGCCAGGCTCTGAGCCGCTCGCCCCGTTCGCGGGCCAGAGGATCGAACTCGCGAGCTGCGTTGGCCGGCGGCGAGAGGGTGGGCGGATCCCGCCGCACCGACCGGATCCGGCTCATCAGCTCGCTGCCCCACCGATTGACCTTGCCGCCCTG
>CALILB010000211.1 GCA_938016625.1 uncultured bacterium
CTTTCTCTCGGGGCGGGACATCCAACTCGGTCGCGGCGAAACCATCTCCGACACCGCCCATGTGCTGTCGCGCTATGTCGACGGCATCATGGCCCGGACCTTCTCCCACCAGGATGTGCTGGATCTGGCGCTCCACGGCTCAATACCGGTGATCAACGGTCTGACCGACGACCTTCACCCCTGTCAGGCGCTGGCCGACTTCTTCACGCTACACGAGGTCTTTGGCAACCTCGAAGGTCGCAAGATCGCTTACATCGGGGACGGGAACAACGTGGCCCACTCGCTGCTGTTTGGCGCCGCCAAAGTGGGAATGTCGATCGCCGTGGCCGCGCCCGAGGGCTACGACGTGGATCCGCACTACCTGGAGCAGGCCACGAGGGATGCGAAGGAGGCCGGTACCCGGATCGAGATGACCCGCGACCCACGGCAGGCGGTCGCCGGCGCCTCGGCGGTCTACACAGACGTCTGGGCGTCGATGGGTCAGGAGGAGGAAGCCGCCGAGCGGCTGAAGGTGTTCGCGGGCTTTACCGTCGACGCCGACCTCATGGCGGCGGCCGAGCCGGACGCGGTCTTTCTCCACTGTCTGCCCTGCCACCGGGGTGAAGAGGTGTCGGCCGAGGTAGCGGATGGTCCGCAGAGCCGCATCTTCGACGAGGCGGAGAACCGTCTCCACGCGCAAAAAGCCGTCATGCTCTGGCTGATGGGCGGAGAAGAGATCTAGCCGCCTGTCTCTTCACGGCCCAGCCTGGTGACAAAGGCCCGCCAGGCGCGGGCCCGGTGACTCAGCCGGTCCTTGTCGGCCGGTGACATCTCGCCATAGGTACGGGACTCGCCGGCGGGTAAGAAGACCGGGTCCCAGCCAAAGCCCCCTTCGCCACGGGGAGGTGTGACCAACTCCCCTTCGGTGGTGCCTTCGGCATTCACCTCACGCTGGTCATCGAGATAGAGCAGGGCGCAATGGGCGACGGCGCGAGTGTCGCCGAGTACCGAGGCCGTGCGAGCGATCCCCTCGGCGCCGACCGCCCCCAACATCCACTTGACCAGCGGACCGGGGAAGCCATTGAGCGCCGCCAGCTCCAGCCCGGTCTCTTCCACCACCACTGGACGGCGCAATTGTCGAAAGGCCTCCCGACCCTTCGCTCGCAGCACCTCGTAGATATCGAGCGATTGGATCTCGGGCAGCTCCACCTCCACCGCTTCGAGCCCGAGACCGCAGATCCTGCGGGCTTCGGCCAGCTTGCTGGGATTGCCGGTGACCAGCACTGCTCCGGCCAGCAGCTCTGGGAGCCTCGTATCAGTCATCTTCTTGGTGCCGGCGGAGGTCGGCGACGAGCTCGTCGACCTCGTTTTTCAGCTCATCCAGGCCGCCGTCGTTCCAGAGCACGCGGTGGGCGACGGCGATACGGGTCTCGGGCTTCGACTGGGCGGCGAGCCGTCGTTGGGCCGCGGCAGGCTCCAGACCGCGGGCGATGGCCCGCTCGTACCGGAGCTCCGGAGCGGCTTCGACCGTCACCACCAGATCGAAGTCGGGGGCAAAGCCGGCCTCGACCAACAGCGTGGCTTCGAGGACGACAACACCATTGGTCTCCGCGGCCAGCTCGGTGAACCGCTTGCGGACGAGGGGATGGATGGCCCCCTCCAGCCGTCGGCGGGCGGCGGCATCGGCAAAGACCTCTCGGGCCAGCCGTGGGTGATCGACGCTGCCATCGGCGTCGAGAAACCCGGCGCCAAAGAGCTCGGATACGGCTTTTGCCCCCTCACCACCAGGTCGGTAGAGCTCGGCCACCAGCCGGTCGGCATCGATGACCCGAAAGCCGGCCTCACCCAACCAGCCGGCAACGGTCGACTTACCGGCCGCGAGCCCCCCGGTGAGCCCCACCCGGTAGGGGCTCATGCGAGACCTTGACGCTGACGGGCGGCAGTGACGGTGTTGACCAGCAGCATGGCGACCGTCAGCGGCCCGACCCCGCCGGGAACCGGGGTGATCGCCGCGGCACGGGGGGCGACCCGGGTGTAGTCGACATCGCCGACCAGCACCGAGCCCTTCTCTTCGAACCTCTGCATACGGTCGGCATCACCCGGGAAGAGCTTCTCCACCTCTTCGCGCTCGGTGATGCGGTTGATCCCGACATCGACGACCACCGCCCCCTCGCGCACATGCTCGGGGCCAAACATTGCCGGCCGGCCGATAGCGGCGATCAGCAGATCGGCTTTGCTGCAGACTCCGGGCAGATCCCGGGTGCGCGAGTGGCAGATGGTGACCGTGCAGTGCTGGCGCAACAGCAGGGCCGCCATCGGTTTGCCGACGATGGTGCTGCGACCGACTATGACCGCGTTCATACCCTTGAGCTCGAAGCCGCTGCGCAGCAGCATCTCCATGATGCCGCTCGGTGTGGCGGGCACGAATCCGGGCTCATCGAGCCACAGGTGCCCGACACTCACCGGGTGGAAGCCATCGACGTCTTTGGCGGGGGAGACCCGCGCCAGGACCCTGCTTTCGTCAAGACCGTCGGGGAGAGGCAGCTGGACCAGGATGCCGTCGATCTCGTCGTCGTCGTTGAGCTGGTCGATGATCTCGAGGAGCTCCTCCTCGGCGATGGTTGCCGGCGGAGTGACGGTGCGGCTGACCAGACCGGCTTTCTCGGAGGCCCGCGCCTTGGTGCGGACATAGACCTGGGAGGCGGGGTTCTCACCCACCAGCACTGCGGCCAATCCGGGTGGTCGCCCGCCGGCGGCGAGCAGTTGTTGGACACCGTCGGCGACCTCGCTCCGAATCTGCTGGGCAAGGGCTTTTCCGTCCAGGATCTTTGTCATCGGTTCTTTGCTCCTGTATAGAGACAGACGATGCCGCCTGACAGATCCTTCCAGGCGGCGGTATCGAAGCCGGCATCGAGCATTCGCGTCACGAACTCCTGGCGCTGGGGAAAGCTCTCCACCGAGGCGGGGAGATAGGTGTAGGCCGAGCCCTTTGGGGAGACCAACCTGCCGATCAGTGGCAGGATACGGCGAAAGTAGAACAGATAGGGCCCCTTGAGCAGAGGGTTGCGGGGCAGGGCGAACTCGAGCAGAGCCGCCCGGCCGCCCGGCTCCAACACCCGTACCGCCTCCGCCAGCGCGCCGTCCAAATCGGCGACATTGCGCAGGCCAAAGGCCGCGGTGACACCCGCGATGCTGCCCGAGGCGACCGGCACGGCCAGGGCGTCACCAGCAAGACCTTGTGGACGGCTGCCGTTGAGATCGGCGAACTTCGACTCGGCCAGCGACAGCATCGGCAGGCAGAAGTCGGCCGCCACCACACGGGCTCCCTGTCGCTGCAGGACGACGGCCTGATCGCCGGTCCCGCAGCACAGATCCAGAGCCCGACAGCCGGGTTCGAGCGACAGGGCGGCCGCCGCCCGGCGCCGCCAGACCAGATCCAGGCCGGCCGAGAGCAGGTGATTGAGCAGATCGTAGCGGGGGGCCACCTCGGCAAACATCTCCTGGATGGCCGCTCCGCTCCGGTCGACATCCCCCCGATCCGCGTGCATGGCGGGTAGTGTATATAAGTGGACAATGGTGTTGACGGCCACCTGCGATCTTGACAAGGCAAGGCCGACTTCATAAGATCAGAGGCCCTTTGCGCTGCAAAGAGCAGTCTTTGTGCGTCAAAGTTATCAGCAGGGTAGCGAGTGATGATGAGAACCTATAGCCCAAAGAAGGGCGAAGTCGAGCGCGATTGGTTTGTGGTGGATGCGTCCGAGCTGCCGCTGGGGCGCGTGTGCACCGAAATCGCCAAGATCCTGACCGGCAAGCACAAGCCCCAGTATGCGCCCCACGTCGACACCGGCGACTTCGTGGTCGTCGTCAACGCGGAGAAGGCGGTGCTGAGCGGCCAGAAGGAAGAGGCCAAAATCTACTACCGCTCCACCACGCGTCCCGGGAGCTTGAAGTCCGAGAGTGCGCGGGAGCTCCGGCAGCGCAAGCCGGTCAAGATGATCGAGCGAGCGGTGCGCGGAATGCTGCCAAAGAACCGCCTCGGGCGGCGCCAGATCAAGAAGCTCAAGGTCTATCCCGGGGCCGAGCATCCCCACCAGGCACAACAGCCCACCACACTCTCCCTGACTTCATGACACCGCTCGAGCGGAGGATTTGATTGTGAGCGAATTGCAATACTACGGCACCGGTAGGCGCAAGAGCGCCACGGCGCGCGTCTTCGTGCGTCCGGGTGCCGGTGGGTGGAACATCAACGGGCGCGATCTAGAGACCTACTTTCCCAACAAGGTGCTCTGCATGATCGTCAAGCAGCCGTTGCAGCTGACCGAGACATCGGAGAAATTCGACATCACGGCGACGGTGGAGGGTGGCGGTCCGGCCGGTCAGGCTGGGGCGATCCGCCACGGTATCTCCCGTGCCCTGCAGGAGTACAACCGTGAGCTGCGCGAGCGTCTCAAGGACGCGGGTCTCTTGACTCGTGACCCACGCAAGAAAGAGAGAAAGAAGTATGGGCAAAAGGGTGCCCGGGCCCGCTACCAGTTCTCCAAGAGGTAGTTATGGCACTGTTTACAAGGAGGGGGTCTGTTGTCTGACATCAAGATGAAGGATCTGCTCGAGGCGGGCGTCCATTTCGGACACCAGACTCGGCGGTGGAACCCGAAGATGAAGCGCTACATCTTCGGCAAGCGGAACGGCATTTACATCATCGACCTCCAAAAGACTCTCGGCCTCTACGAGGAGGCTGCCGAATACGTACGCGAGCTGGCCCGCGCGGGCCGGCGAATTCTCTTCGTTGGTACCAAGCGCCAGGCCCAGTCCGTGATCCAGGAAGAGGCGGCGCGCTGCGGCCAGTTCTACATGACCCATCGCTGGCTCGGCGGCACCCTGACCAACTTCGTCACCATCCGCGCCTCGATTGAGCGCTTGAAGGACATCGAGGCCCGACTGGCCGACGAGGAGAGCCCGCTGATCAAGAAGGAGAAGCTGCGTCTCAACCGCGAGCGGGAGAAGATGACCCGCAACCTGGAGGGCGTCCGCGAGATGGACGCCCTGCCGGACGCGCTTTTTGTAGTGGATCCCAAAAAGGAGCACATCGCGATCGCCGAGGCCAACAAGCTGGAAATTCCAGTAATTGCCATCGTCGACACCAACTGTGATCCCGAAGAGATCGACTACATCATTCCGGGAAACGACGACGCCATCCGGACCATCCGGCTGTTCGCCTCCAAGATCGCCAGCGCCTATCTGGAGGGTGCGGGGGAGCTCGAACGGCAATTGGCGGATGAGGACAAGGGACCCGAGGATGAAGAGGGTCCCAAAGAGGACAAGGGTTCCACAGAGGAAGAGACCGTGGTCCCGGCATCCGAGACCGCGCCGGCGGTAGAGAGTGCCGCCACGACCCAGTAGACAATCCAAGATCCGAAACTATTTTTGTTGGGCCCGCCGCTCGGTGGGTTGAAGGAGTAGAGGTTCGGCAATGAAGATCACGGCACAGATGGTCAAGGAGCTCAGGGAGCGCACTGGCGCTCCGATGATGGACTGCAAACAGGCCCTGGTGGAGACCGGCGGCGACCTGGACAAGGCGGTCGATGCGTTGCGCAAGAAGGGATTGGCGGCGGCGGCCAAGAAAGCGGGCCGGGTAACGGCCGAAGGTGTCGTTGCCAGCTACATCCACGCCGGCGGCAAGATCGGCGTGCTGGTAGAGGTGAACTGCGAGACTGATTTTGTCGCCCGCACCGACGATTTCCAGCAGCTGGTCAAGGACATCGCCATGCATGTCGCGGCGGCCGATCCCCGGTTTGTCGGCCGGGAAGAGGTGACAACGAAGATCCTGGAGCACGAGGAGGAGATCTACCGGCAGCAGGCGTTGGAGTCGGGCAAGCCGGAAAATGTGGTCGACCGAATCGTGACCGGCAAGATGGACAAGTTCTACGCGGAGACCGTTCTCCTCGAGCAGCCCTTTGTCAAAGACACCGACAAGACGGTGGGAGAGCTCCTCTCTGAAGCCGTGAGCAAGCTGGGCGAAAATCTCCAGATCCGGCGGTTCAGCCGCTTCCGACTCGGCGAGGGTATCGAGAAGCGGGCCGACGATTTCGCCGAAGAGGTTCGCCAACAAGTTGCGAGTTGAGCACCGAGGAGCCCTTCCGGGCTCCCGACCTGCACTAATCCCCAACCAGCCTGCATTATTCGCCACCGCGCGGCATTATGCCGGGGGGATGGTGAATAATGCAGGCTAGCCTGTACAATCAGGCTCGTGCCAGACAAGCCGGTCTATCGACGTATTCTGCTGAAGCTCTCCGGCGAGGCCCTGATGGGCTCGCAGAGCTTTGGTATCGAAGAGCCGGTGGTCAAGGCCGTCGCAGAGGAGATCAAAGGCGTCCACGACCTTGGCGTCCAGGTCGCGATCGTCATCGGCGGCGGCAACATCATCCGTGGCCTGGCGGCCAGCCACCGCGGCATCGACCGGGTCACCGGCGACTACATGGGGATGTTGGCCACGGTGATCAACGCACTGGCCCTCCAAGACACGCTGGAGAAGATCGGGGTAACGACCCGCGTTCAAACCGCGATCGAGATCCGCGACGTGGCGGAGCCCTTT
>CALILB010000212.1 GCA_938016625.1 uncultured bacterium
AAAGAACCGGCAGAGAAGAGGGCCGCCGCCAAAGACGGCGAGAAGGTCTCCCGTCGGGGGTTTTTCTCCTGGGCGGCGGTGGGTTGGGTCGGCTTTACCGCCGCTATCGGCGGCTGTGTCAGCACCTTCAATCGGTTCATGTTTCCCAACGTCCTCTACGAGCCCCCAACGAGCGTCAAAGTTGGCCGGCCGGAGGACTTCGGCGAGGGGATCGTGGATGAGCGGTTCAAGGAGTCCAACGGCGTCTGGATCGTCAACAGCGGGGGCTCGCTCTATGCCCTGATCGCCATTTGCACCCATCTCGGCTGCCCACCAAATTGGCTCGAGGCCCAGAACAAGTTCAAGTGCCCGTGTCACGGCAGCGGTTACTACAAGGACGGCATCAACTTCGAGGGGCCGACACCAAGACCGCTGGAGCGAGCGAAGATCTTCTTGGATCCGGACGACGGGCAGATCGTGGTCGACAAGGCGCAGATATTTCAGTGGGAGATGGGACAGTGGGAAGATCCCGAATCTTTTATCCAGGTGGTTTGAAACCGCTAGCGTCGGGATGAGCTGACTCATGAGTTTTCTCAAAGATATCCAGAGCAGCATCGTCAAATCGCAGGTCTGGAAGTCGATCTTCCGGGTCGGCATCCCCACCGACAACCGCAAACGGGCTCTGGCGATGCTCGGCAACGTGGTCCTGCATCTCCACCCCATCAAGGTGAAGAAGTCGGGGCTGCGGATGAGCTACACCTGGTGCATGGGTGGCACGGCCTTTTTTCTCTTTCTGGTCGAGACCATCACCGGACTGCTGCTGATGTTCTACTACCGACCGACCGTCGAGTACGCCTATTTCGACATGATCGACCTGCGGGAGGTCGCGGCTTTCGGCATCATGCGCGAGCTTCACCGCTGGGGCGCCCACGCGATGGTCATCGCCGTCTGGCTCCACATGTTCCGCGTCTTTATGACCGGCTCCTACAAGCCGCCGCGAGAATTCAACTGGAACGTCGGCGTCATCCTGCTCGTGCTCACCCTGCTGCTTTCTTTTACCGGCTATCTTCTGCCCTGGGACCAACTCGCCATCTGGGCCATTACCGTCGGCTCCAACATGGCGCGCGCAACTCCCATGCTCGGTTCTGAGGGCCCGGGCGCGGCGCTACTGACGCTTGGTGGAACCAAGCTGATTCATGTGGGGAGCGACGCCCGATTCGGCTTGATTGCCGGCAGGACAATCGGCGGTGGCACCCTGATTCGCTTCTATGTCCTCCACTGCGTGGCCATCCCCTTTGTGGCCGCTTTCCTGATCGCCGTCCACTTCTGGCGGGTGCGCAAAGACGGCGGAATATCCGGACCGGTGTAGCCTCCTTGCCGATGGAAGCCATCAGAGACCTCATCAATTTCTTCTCCTACCCGCAGTGGTCATTCACCCTGTCGCTGGTGGTATTCGGGGTGATGTTGTGGTCGCGAAAACTGTGGACCAAGAAGGGCGGGCTCCTGATGCTGGTAGCCGTCACCGCCTTCTTCTGCCTCAGCCTTCTCGATCCCAACTTTCGCCAGGTCGTCGCCAAGCCCGACAATGTGCCCATCGTCATGATGGTCTTTATCGTCGGCTACTTCCTCTGGCTCTCGCTCTACAAGGCCTTTCGTAACGACGAGCTGACCGAGGCAGGGGAGCCGACATTCGAGAAGTCCGAGGTCGAGGACAAGATCTTCACCTGGCCCGATCTGGTCTTCTCGGAGTTCATCTGTATGGTGATCCTGACGGTGGTCCTGGTGATCTGGTCGATCGCTCTCCAGGCGCCGCTCGAGGAGCCGGCCAACCCGTCGGTGGCCCCCAATCCCTCCAAGGCACCATGGTACTTCCTGGGTCTCCAGGAGATGTTGGTCTATTTCGATCCCTGGATGGCCGGTGTCGTGCTGCCGGGTCTCATCATCGTCGGTCTCATGGCCATCCCCTACATCGACACCAATCCCAAGGGGAACGGTTATTTCACCTTTCGTGAGCGCAAGAGCGAGATCGTTCTCTTTCTCTTCGGCTTTCTGGTCTTGTGGTGCCAGTTGATCGTCATCGGCACTTTCTTGCGGGGCCCCAACTGGAACTTCTTCGGGCCCTACGAGTTCTGGGACATCACCAAGATCGAACCCCTGGTCAACGTGGACCTATCCGAGATCATCTGGATCAAGCTTCTGCACGTGGGGTTGCCCTCGCACTGGTTCGTGCGTGAGATATTCGGCATCTTGCTCATGGCGGCCTACCTCTTTGTTCTGCCCGTGGCTCTCAGCAAGATCAAGTTCTTCAAGAAGTACTACGAACAGATGGGCCCCGCCCGCTTCTACATCGGTATCAGCCTGTTTCTGGTGATGATGCTGTTGCCGATCAAGATGTATTTTCGCTGGCTCTTCAATCTGAAGTACTTCATTCACATCCAGGAGTTCTTCTTCAACGTCTGAGCTCGCAAATGGCGCAGCCTCCTGAAAAGAAGCCGGACCGCCACTACGACTTCGGGCGCATGAACAAGTGGTTCGCCTGGAGCTCCCTGGCGCTGCTGGTGGTCACTCTGTGGATGGTCTGGGACGACTATTCGAAGCCCTGGAAGCGGTTCCAGTCGGAGTTCCGCGATCTCGAGCGCCAGCAGCTGGCGCAGCGGGCCGAGGAGGAGCAGCAGCGGCTCGACAACGAGGAGATCTCGCGCGTCCGCGACCGTATTGCCGAGGAAGAACGACTGCTCGAGGAGCAGCGGGGCCAGATGCGCGAACAGGAGGCCGCCCTCTCCGCCCTCGACAAACAGGTCTATGCCGCCGACGCCACGATGAGGACCACGAAGGCCTATCTGGATGAGGCGCGATTTCTCTACGAACAGGCCCTCCAGGGCGACAGTGAGAGAAGACGGGAGAAGACCGCCGGCGAGGTCGAGGGGCTCGAGCAGGAGTGGCGCGAGAACCGCAAGAGCGTCGAGGGGCTTACCGAGCTCCGGGACGACGCAGCCGATCAGCTCGACCGGATGCGGGCCGATCTGGTCGGAGCCGAGAAGCAGTTGGCAACGCTCAGCGGTGACCTGGATTCACTGCAACAACGGGTGGCCAATCTCGACAAGGGTCTGGACTATCTGCTGCTCAACTTTCCGTTGATGGACTTTATCGAGCCCGATCTCAAGATCGAGCAGGTGATGATCCCCGGGCTCTTCCACGATCTCAACTTCACCACCGTCGATCGGGTCGATCGGTGCGTCACCTGCCACGTCGCTTCAATCAGGAACGGCTTCGACGGCGAGGAATGGCAGCAGCCGTATCGGTCGCATCCGAGAATGGATCTGTTTGTCGGTGCGAGCTCTCCCCACCCCTACACCCGGTTCGGCTGCTCCGGGTGTCACGGTGGTCTCGACCGGGCCGTCGATTTCGCCCGTGTCGGTCACAGCCCGCTGGGGGAGGCCGAGAAGGAGGAATGGATCGAGAAGTGGGGTTGGGAAGCCCAGGCCTATCTCGAGACCCCCATCTATCCCGCCGAGCACTCGGAGGCCGGGTGCTTCTCGTGCCACGCGGCGGAGGTGTGGACCCCCGAGTCGGAGGTCCAGGACATCGGGCGCGAGCTCGTCAGCCGGATGGGCTGTTTTGCCTGTCACATGATCGACTACGCGGCTTTTTCCGACATGCCCCGGCCGGGCCCCAATCTGGCCAAGGTAGCCGCCAAAGTCGATCCGGCCTGGGCCTACAAGTGGATCTCGGCACCGCGCGAGTTCCGACCGACGACCTGGATGCCGCACTTCTTCTTCGAGAAGAACATTTCCGGTGCGCAAAATCTCGAGCGACAGACGGCCGAGATCGTCGGCACGGTGGCCTACCTGTGGGACAAATCTCTCGACCCCGAGTTTCCCCCGGCGCCGGCCGGTGATATCGAACGGGGCCGCGATCTCTTCGACACCGTGGGCTGCACCGGTTGCCACCTGCTGGATGCCGGGGCCAAGCGGGATGATTACTTCCCCGAGATCAACCGGCTACACGGCCCGAATCTGATCCGCACCGGCAGCAAGGTCACGAGCGGCTGGCTATTTGCCTGGATCAAGGATCCCCGAAAATATGCCGCCGATACGCGGATGCCCAGCCTGCGACTCACCGACCGAGAGGCCGCCGACATCACCGCCTATCTGATGTCGAGCCGCGATCCCGAATACGAGAATCTCACCATGCCGGAGGTCGACACCGGGGTGAGGGACGAGTTGGTGTTGAGCTACCTCCAGAACACCCTCACCATCGAGCAGAGCCATCACCGTCTCGAGTCGATGAGCCCGGATGAAAAAGATGTCTATCTGGGTGAGCAGACGATTCGAAAATACGGCTGCTGGGGCTGTCACGATCTCAAAGGTTTCGAAAACGCCAAACCCATCGGTGTCGAGCTGACGGAAGAGGGCTCGAAGCCTCTGCACCAGTTCGACTTCGGACATATCCACGACGTACCCCACACGCGGCACGACTGGATCCGTACAAAGCTCCTGGATCCGAGGATTTACGACGAGGGCAAAGACGTCGTCAAGAGCTATGGCGAGCTTCTCAAGATGCCCAACTTCGGTATGTCCGAGCGCGAGGTGGACGCGGTGACAACGACGGTTCTGGGTTTTACAAAGGAGTCGGTACTGGCCAAACGCCGCGCCGGACAGTCGGCCCGATCAGCGATCCTTGCTCGCGGGCGAAAGCTCATGACCCTCTACAACTGTCGCGGCTGTCACCTGGTAGAAGGCAAGGGACAGGCCATCCGGACATCCATCGAGGATGTCGGAATGCTGCCCCCCAATCTGGCGGCCGAGGGAGCACGCGTCCAGGCCGACTGGCTGTTCGACTATCTCCACGATCCCGGGCAGGCAAGGCTGCGCCCCTGGTTGACGGCCCGCATGCCCACCTTTGGCTTTGGCGATGAAGAGGTCAACACAGTGGTTGCCTACTTTGCCGCCCGCGAGGAGCGCGAGCCCTTTCTCTCAGCCCCCGAGCGGCCGAGTGAGCGCGAGCTGGTGGTGGGAGATGTGGCCTTCAACATGTTCCAGTGCGCCAAGTGTCATCCGGCGGGTCCGGGAGCGGAGACGGCGGTGGTGGGCTCCGGCGAGCTTGCCCCTTCACTGCTGCTGGCGCGTGAGCGCTTGCGGCACGACTGGGTGCCCCACTGGATCGTCGATCCCCAGAGCTGGATCGCGGGCACCAAGATGCCTGCGAACTTCAACCAACTGGAGACGGGCGAGTACGTCTCGCCGTTGGGATCGGCAATCGACGCTCCCATGTTCGCCGATCAAAAGCGAAGAATGATGGACTATTTCGGCTCGGAAGAAGAGCTCAAGACTCATCTTGCGGATGCCGAATATGTCTCCTCCGTCCTTCGTGATCACATATGGTGGAATCTCGGCGACTAGCCGGGCTGGATCGAATAATCCTCAAGGAGGCTGTAACCAATGAAATCGACGAAAAATCTCTGGATTCTGCTGACCGTCGCGCTGATCGTGACGCTTGTTGGAGCTTGTGGCGGCGGTGAGGAGCCGGCAGCGACGAGCCAGGAGGCGTCTTCGGCGCC
>CALILB010000213.1 GCA_938016625.1 uncultured bacterium
GGTTCCGAGCATCGGAATCCAGATCGCGACAAAGACGGCGAGAGCAACAAGGTAGGGGATGGAGGCCGTCAGGCCTCGGAGAATGGGGTTCTTGATCATCCAGCCATCTCCTTCTTCAGAATCAGTCGGTCTCACCGGTCCAATCGATCAGCATGAACTTGGTTGCCTTGGGCGGCAGCTCGGCCTTGAGAAACTGACGCCGGGCAACAAAGTAGGTCGCCACGGTGGTCATCAGGCTTACCATCCACAGAGAGATCGTTTGCAGCGGGCTGTCGCCGACCTGTCGGAGCATCACTTCGAGAAAACCTCTGACGATGCGTGGTGAGAAGAGGCCGGAGATCATGAGGGCGGCGATTCCCAGCATCAAGATCACCAGCCCGGCCGCGACCGACCAGAAGACCGCTTGGCGCGCCCGGTCGCCGAGGCCGGCGCGAAAGGTGCGCAAGAAAACCGCCAGCAGCAGGAGCCAGGGGGGAGCCACGAGTAGCAGGATCACCGGAAACTCGGGGCCTCCCGCTGGTGGCACGAGAGGGCCGTAGTCGGCCGCAAGGGTGAAACCCCCCGTCGCCAGCCCCGCCAGCTGCTCGCCCTCCACCTCGAAGTAACGATCCCTGATCTCCGCCCAGGGCACCGACACTCCATAGACGCTTTCGATGGCACGGCTGGTCAGCCACGCTTCAAAGTCGGCCGAGCTCTCCTCGGCGGTATTGAAGGGTGAGTAGAGAACAGTCGGACTGCCACGGAAGAGAGGCGCGGACCAGGCGATGTAGGACTCGCCCCAGGGGGAGGTGAGGGTCGGTATCTCGCCGTCCCGGGCGATCTCGAAAAAGCCTTCGGGGACGTCGACCCAGTAGTAGGGCTTCTCGATTCGGTACTCGACCAGGTTCTGGCCATGGTCGGTGGTCTCTTTGACCACCGCGCTGAAGCCGTAACCCAGACAGAACGCGAGCAGCGCGGGGAGGGTCAGCAAGGCAAAGATGAGGCGGCGGCCAATGGGGAGGGGATCGAGGCTGTTGAGGCGGTAGGTCAGCGGCCCGACCAGCGAGAAGAGCCCATAGGCGCCAAAGGGGAGCCAGATGAGGCGGAGCACTTCGACGTCGTCCATCCAGACGTCGAAGATGCCCGAGAGGGCCATACCGACGAAGCCGAGAAAAATAAACATGAACCAACTCGTGGCGGCACCGAGTGGCGGGGCGTTGTAGATGATACGGCCGACAAGGCCAGCCATTCCGAGATCTGTTTGGGGAGAGCTGGGCGTTACCGGCGAACCGGTGGCGGCGCTCGAGGTGTGTTGGATCTGGTGGTCCGCGGGCTCCCGAGGCACCAGCGACAAGACAGGTGGCAGAGAGCGGAGGGTCCGGTTGGTCACCGCCCAGGCCAGGGCCAACAGCCCGATCGCCAGCAGGATTGGAATCGAGACCAAGAACCACAGTGCCGCCGCTACCCCCAGGACGATGGCGATGAGCAATGCGGCGTAGCGAACGCCGCCAGGGATGTCCTTGAGCTCGGGGCGGTAGCTTTGGAGAAGAACCGCCGCCAGGACCCAGGCCGCCAGCAGCGCGATAGCCAGACTGGCAACACCGGGAACGGTGAATTGAAGATAGGGCGCTCTCGTCAGTGCGGTCGAGTGCAGCGCGACCACACCGATCGACGCCGTCAGTACTACGGCGCCCGCCACCACCATTGCCGAGGTGTGGGCGAGCCAGAGATTTCGCGATCTGAGTGGTAGAGCCAGATCGAGCCGCGAGCAGCGCCTCCGAAACCTGCCGACCACGAGCGGAGCCACGAGGGCAAACCAGAGCACCATGGCAAGCCCCTGAAGTGATGCCTCGGTGCTCCCGGTGGCGGCACCCCGAAACGCCACCATACCGACCAGCGCGCTGGTGTTGAGCGCGGTAAAGACCAACCAGATCGGTAGCACGCGCACGGCTTCGTCGCGCCGGATCGTGGACAGCCACCAGGTGAGCGTCATCAACCCTGTCCTCCTGCCAGCTCGATAAACATCTCTTCGAGCGCGATCCGGGTGCAGCGGGTGTCGCGGACACCGAGCACGCCCTCCAGCAGGGAGCTGGCTTTCTCCGGCTCGAGTTGGAAGATGGCGTGAAACGCATCGGCACGGTCGCGCACACCGAGGCAGTTGGTGAGGCCAAGCAGATCCTCGCGAGAGCTCACGGTCTCGTGTGGCACCAGCGCCAGCGAGTAGTTCTCCCGCAGCTCGTCGAGCTGGGTGTCGATCAGAACGCTGCCGTCATGAATCATCACGATCCGATCGGCCAGCCGCTCGACGTCGGTCATGTAGTGGGAGGAGAAGAGAATGGTCGAGCCGGTCTCGTTGAGCAGCCGGATCGAGGTCTCCAAGAACTCGCGGCGGGCGGCCGGATCGAGCCCCCCGGCCGGCTCGTCGAGCAGCAGCAGCTCGGGTCGGTGGGATATCGCGCATAGCAACGCCACCTGCCGGGCCTGTCCTTTACTCAGGTTCTTGATCTTGGCCCGGCGAGGGATCTCGAAGCGGTCTATGAGTCGCTCGGCGACCGCCTCGTCCCAGGTGGGGAAGAGACTACGATGGAGGTCGATGATCGCCTCTACCCGCATCACGGGCGACAGGATCTGGTCCTCCGAGACATAGCCGAGTCTCTGTTTGACCTCGATCGGACGATCTCGCGGATCGAGACCAAAGAGGTCGACCGAGCCTTGCTGTGCTTCGAGCATCCCCATGGCGATGCGGAGCAGGGTGGTCTTGCCGGCCCCGTTCCTTCCCACCAGGCCGACCACCTGCCCGGGCTCGATCGAGAAGCTGACGCCGTCGAGGACGTTCTTGCCCCGCTCGTACGCGCGATGGATGTTGTTGAACTCGGCAATTGGCATGATGCGGTCTCCTTCGGATCGGAATAGAAGAATCAGTCATCGTCCGGTTGAGGGTTTTCTCGGCTCGCTTCGCGCTCGGCGGCGAGCTCGGCTTCGGCCTCCTCGATCAGCTCGAGCAGGTCCGGCAACGACACCCCGCTCAGATGGGCCCGCGACAGCAGCCGTCGGGCCATCTCCCGCAGGCGCTCCAGCTGCTCCCCTCGATCGATGGCGGGGGCGCCGGCGGCGACAAAGGTGCCCCGGCCCCGCTCGGTGCGGATCAAGCCCTCCCGCTCGAGCTCGTCATAGGCCTTTTTGACCGTCAGTGGTGAGATGACGAGCTGCACGGCCAGATCCCGCTGTGAGGTCAGCTTGTCGCCGGGCCGCAGCCGGCCGCCGGCGATGGCGTCGGTGATCTGCCGCATGATCTGCCGGTAGATGGGGAGCTCGCTGCCGGTGGCGATATGGAGCTGCATCGGGTCCCTACCTACTTTTGCGCCGTTTGAGGGTGTTTTGACTCATTATCGGCTGGTGTACATTGAGGTGCTATACACATATATAGCACTATGTCACGACAGATGCAAGTCTTTTTTGGGGGTCCGTGTGGAGCCGGTTCTGCTATCCTAAGATTCGGTTTCTAAGACAACGAGGGAAGGGGTCGCCTGCCACCTGAGGGGAGAGGCTCGGCTCCGGCTGCTCTGACGGCCGCCTCCAAACCAACGGTCGGTCGATTTGGATCGGCAAAGGAGAGAAGAAGTATGAGAAGGCTACATTGGATTTCGCTACTGGCTATCGCCTCGCTGCTGATTGCGGTACCGCCGGCAGCCCAGGGGGGTGAGGAAGAGGAAAGCACCCATGCGAAGTACCTGATGGTTCATGTCGACGAAATCGAGCCGTCGATGCAAGCGGAGTACGAAAAGAACAACAAGGAGTGGGTCGAGGCC
>CALILB010000214.1 GCA_938016625.1 uncultured bacterium
GGTCTTTCTCGCTCGCGGTTGGCGGCAGCGCCCGGAGCCGGTGGGCGGGGTGCCGGTGGTCGGTCACCGGGAGCTGATGCTCTTCTCCCTGCCGGCGGCGATGGCCGGGATGCTGGCGCTGGTGACCATGTGGATCGATCGGCTGCTGGTGGCCTATTTTCTATCCGCCGCCGACACCGGGATCTATCAGGCCGCGTCCCAGGTCGCGTTTATCTTTATTCTGATCCTCAACTCCTTCAACGGCATCTTTGCACCGCTGATCTCGGCGCACTTTGCGGCGGGTCGGAAGAGGGAGTTGAACGACCTCTACAAAGTGTCGACCAAGTGGGGTCTGTATCTGGCGATGCCGGTCTTTCTGGTGGTCGTGGTGGCACCGGACGAGGTCCTCGGGGTGTTGTTGGATCACCGCTATGTGGTGGGTGCGGTGCCCCTGGTGGTGCTGTCGATCGCCCAGTTGGTCAATCTGGCCACCGGCGCCGTGGGCTTCATCCTGGTCATGGGGGGGCGTCAGAACTCCTGGCTTCTGCTCTCGGGTGTCGCCCTGGCAGCAAACATCGGTCTGAGCCTGTATCTGATCCCCCTTCATGGTCTGGTGGGGGCGGCGGTGGCGGCGCTGGTTTCGATCGTCGGTCTGTTTGGCAGTGCTCTGCTGCTGGTCCACCGCTGGGAGGGTTTGTGGCCCTGGGATCGGCGCTATGTCAAAGGTCTGGTGGCGGCGCTGGCTACGGCCGGCGCCCTCGTGCTGGCCAACCTCCTGCCCATCGGCTCGCAGCCGGTGCATCTTCTTGTCTTGTGTGTGGTGGCGGTGGTGGTCTTTGCGGCTGTTCTCCGCGTGCTGGGGCCCGATCCCGAGGATCGGGAAGTCATGCAACTTGTCAGGGGCAAGCTGGGGGCGGCGAACGGCGCCACGGATGGTGAGGACCAGCAGTCTCAGTAGCCGTAGCGACGTGCCAACGGCCAGGTGAGCAGTGTCACCAATCGTCGTGCGGATCGGGGCAGCTGCTCGTGCCAGGTGTCGTCGCGGCGGATGGTAACCGTGCCGGTTTCGAACCGGCTCGGGTTGCCGGCCATGCTGTGACTCCGGGTGAGATCGACCTCCGAGTCACCGACAAACGGCAGCGGTGGCACCTCGTCCAGAACGAGCCGGACCACCTGCTCCAGAGTCTCGCGGGGCCGGTCGGCAAAGTCCTCGTAGCGGACCCTGAGATAGTGCGCGGTCCGACGCGCCCAGATCATCTCCGCGGTGAGATTCCAGACCAGCCAGAGCTTGGCGCTACGTGCCGGTGGATGCCGGCTCATGTACATCGGCTCATCACCGCTCGGATCGTAGACCTTGGTCTTGAGCCAGGAAGAGGCTACCGCCCGCGGATCCCGCACCAGGTGGATGACGTAGGGGTCGATCGTGGGCATGACATCGAGCAGGTGGCCGAGAACAGGTGACTTGGAGGAGTCGACGAGGATACGGCTGCCGGTGGCGGCGGCGACGGCCTGGTAGATCCCCTCCATGGCACCGGCGTACTCGGCGACGCCGGGTGAGTCGGTGAGGCTGCTAACACCCAGCCTGGAGGAGATCGACCGCCGGGGGTTGAGGCTCTCGCGCAATTGGACGAGCCGAGCCGTGTCCGGCTTGTAGTCGTCCCCCAAAGTAGCCATGACCCGTTGCCAGACCGGGCAATCGGCAAACGCCTCACCACAGGCGCACAGACGGTTCTGCTCCAGCGAGCGGTCCCAGAGGTAGTGGAGCTCACCGGCGGCAAAGACCCCATCGAGCTGACCGAGGATGTTGTCGAGGATGGTGGTGCCACTGCGTCCGAAGCCGGTGACGTAGAGGACCTTGAGGCGGTCTTCGGCCATCGACCTAGCTCACGATCTCCAGAGGTTTGTTGGTCCTCCAGCCGCCACGGGTGAAATCGGGAACCTCCACCGGTCGGCCCTCTTTGGCCACCGAGATCTCGGAGAGCTCCACCACCGAGCTCACCGCCGCGGCGTCGTAGACATCCATGTCGGTGGGCTGGCCCTGCCGAAGGCACTCGATCAGTCGGTAGTCTTCGAGGTAGTCCATGCCTCCGTGACCGGCCCCGGCGGCCTGCTCCTCGAGCTTTCGCCACAGCGGGTGCTCGAACTCTTCTCGATAGGCCTCGATGTCGTCCCAGCCGTGCCCTTCGGTGCGGCCCGCGATGTGGATGCGATCGGGGTAGCCGGTAAAACAACCACAGGTGCCCTGGATCAGATTGATCCGGCTATACGGGCGCGGCGTCGTGGTGTCGTGCTGGACCATGATGGTGCGACCAAGCCCGGTCTTGATGAGGCTGGTGTTCATGTCACCAAGCGCGAATTCGAGCTTCCTTCTCGGATCGTCGGCCGGTAGGTGCTCCGCGGCGTAGAGCTTCAGGCCGCGGGCGGGCGAGCTCATCGAGACCAGATAGTCGAAGCGATCGCCCCGGTTGATGTCCATACATTGGGCGATCGGTCCCAGACCGTGAGTCGGGTAGAGGTTGCCGTTGCGGTCGACCGAGTGCGCCAGCCGCCAGAGCCCCTCGTTCTTGTCGCTGAACTTGATCGACCGCAGGTCGTGGATGTAGGCGCCCTCACCGTGCAGCAGCTCGCCAAAGAGCCCGGTGCGCACCATTTTGAGCACCATCAACTCAGAGCGTCCGTAGTTGCAGTTCTCCATCATCACACAGTGGAGCCGCTGGCGCTCGGCCGTCTTCACCAGCTGCCAGCAGCCGTCGACCGTGGTGGCCGCCGGTACCTCTACCGCCGTGTGCTTGCCGGTTTCCATCGCCTCGACACAAACCGGGACGTGCCAGCGCCAGGGGGTGGAGTTGAAGACCAGGTCGATGTCGTCCCGCTCGCAGAGCCGCTTGTAGTCGGTCTCGCCACGGGTGTAGATGTCGGGTGCCGGGCGTCCGTCGTCGACGACCCACTGCCGCACTTCCTTGGCGCGTGGCTCGTCGATGTCACATAGGGCAACGATCTGAACACCATCGATCTTCAAGAAGTTCCGGACATGACTTCCTCCCTGGAGACCGACGCCGACAAAGGCTAGACGTACGGTCTCGAGCGGCGGAGCGGCAAAGCCCTCGGGTGGCCGGTAGGCTCGGGCTTTCTTGGACGCCGGCGTTTTCTTTGCCGCCAGGGCACCGGCACTGAGAGCCAGTCCGATACCGGCGGTGGCGGTCAGGAACTCCCTCCGATTAGGCTTTTCACTCATCGGTTGCTTGCTCCTTCGCTGCGGCAGAGAGCGGGGTGGTTGGCGCTTGCCCTCCGCTGGCATTCTTACAGGTCTTGACGAGAAAGAGACCGGCGCCCGCGGCCACTGCGGCCAGAACCAGTGCCAGCGGGTACTCGCCGTAGAGCCAGTAGCCGGTGGCAAATAGGGCGGCATAGACACCGAGGCAACCGGCCACCATACAGACCAGACCGCCGGGCACGCTCCACGGCGTTTTGCCGTCGTCGAGAGTCTCGCCGTCACCGGCCGCACGCTCGATTACGGTGCGCCATCCCGGGCCACCGGGCCGAGTAAGTCGATAGAAGGACCGCAGGGTATCTTCGTCGGTGGGTCGGGTCAGCCGGCTCATCACCAGCCAGCAGACCGTGGTCAGGGCGACACCGATTAGAAGCTCCTGCCAGGACTCGAGCCCGGTCTCCTGCACCCGGTGCTGGAAGAAAAAGAAAAGGGCGACGGCAAACGAGACCACCATGGCGGTGATCTCGCTCCAGGCGTTGATCCGCCACCAGAACCAGCGCAGGAGAAACAGAAGCCCGGTGCCGGCACCGATTTGGAGGAGGATCTGAAAGGCCTGGAGGGCATTTTGGAGCAGCAGCGCCAATCCGGCCGCCGCCACCATGAGCACCACGGTGGAGATTCTGCCCACCAGCACCAGCTCACGCTCGGTCGCCTGGGGCTTCCAGAACCGTCGGTAGACGTCGTGGGTGATGTAGGAGGAGCCCCAGTTGAGGTGGGTGGAGATGGTGGACATGTAAGCCGCCGCCAGCGAGCCCACCACCAGCCCCATGAGCCCCGCCGGGAGAAAGGTCAGCATGGCCGGATAGGCGAGATCGTGGCGAACAACCGACGGGTCGACGTGGGGGAAGGCCTGGCGCAGCGACTCGAGATCCGGAAAGACCACCAGCGAGCAGAGGGCGACGAGGATCCAGGGCCAGGGTCGGAGCGCGTAGTGAGCGGCGTTGAACAGGAGGGTGGCGCCGGTGGCGTGGCTCTCGTCTTTGGCAGCCAGCATCCTCTGGGCGACATAGCCGCCACCACCCGGCTCGGCGCCCGGATACCAGGCGGCCCACCACTGGACTGCCAGCGGCACGACAAAGAGCGGGACAAACACGCTCGGGTCACCAAAATCGGGGAGCAGCGACAACTTGCCGGCAAGCTCCGGACTGGTCATCAGCCCCTCGAGGCCACCCACCGCCGGGTGGCGGAGAGCCACGACAGCCGCCGCGATCGAGCCGGTCATGGCGACGACAAAGAGCAGTCCATCGGTGAGGATCACCGACCTCAAGCCTCCGGCGGCGCTAAAGAGCACCGTCACCAGCGAGGCCGCGGCGATGGTCTGGAGCGGCGACAGCCCAAACATCACGCCACCGATCTTGATTGCCGCCAGAGTGACCGCGGCCATGACCATGACGTTGAAAAAGACCCCCAGGTAGATCGCACGGAAGCCACGCAGAAAGGCCGCCGCTCGCCCGCTGTAGCGGATCTCGTAGAACTCGATGTCGGTGAGTACCCCGGATCGCCTCCAGAGCCGGGCGTAGACAAAGACGGTGAGCATCCCGGTCAGCAGAAAGGCCCACCACACCCAGTTGCCGGCGACCCCTCCGGTACGGGTGATGTCGGCCACCAGGTTGGGTGTGTCGGTGGAGAAGGTGGTGGCCACCAT
>CALILB010000215.1 GCA_938016625.1 uncultured bacterium
CACCAAAATGACCGAGGCCACGGTTCTTCGCTCGCTGGTCAGTCCCGATTGATACCCGACCATACACATTGCAAGAAGCAAGAGGGTGTTCAGGGCAACCACGATCGCGAAGGGGAGCGGTCTATGAAGGGACATAATCACGCGTATGTTGTGCCGGTCGACCAGGTAGGTGACCGCATCGCTGAAGAGTTCCACCGTCCACTGCTCCGGATACTCATGAGCGAGGGCCACGGTGCGCGCCCAGATCTGGTCCTGTATTTCTTTCGACCTCTCGAGAACCGCTTGAAGCTCGGATTCCGTGGGTTGAACCCGCAGATCTACATATTCCTCAAGAAGTGTCTGTACCGCTTCTGCGTGTGGGGCCGGAAGCAGCTCAGCCCGGGAATAGGCCGCCTGGACGGCGTTAGCGTCGTCGATCACCAACTGCTTCCTGACGCCAAATCGTGACGCTGCGGATCCGAACGTAAACGCGAGCATGAAAGCCAGCAACCCGAGGGTGGCGCCAACCATGGTGCTCACAGATTTTTCGGTTTCCTTTTTTTCGAGACCCGCTCGATATCGTCCGAATCGGAATCCTGCATCAACCGCAATCAGGCAGAGCGCTACGGTGGAAAGAAATACCGCCCAGACCGGCATGACCGTAAGAGGATTCATCGCAAGATTCTAGTACCCCCGATCTGAGTTGCACACCTCTGGTGAGCACCCCTGACACCCCAACTCGGTTGCAGAGCGCCTTCACGTCCCCAATCTGCACCTGATCCATTCTGAGACGGCAGTTCCAATATGTAGAATGGTGAGCATGCCAGCGATCAAGCTTTTGGACCGTGCGACAGCCCTGACCGCCTACTTCTCGCCAAAAGTCATCGGCGAGGTGAACGACGTCTACGTCAAGGTCGCCAAGATCAAGGGCGAGGACATCCCGTGGCACAACCACGCCGACGAAGACGAGCTCTTCTACATCATCGACGGCAGCCTGCTCTTCGAGCTGGAAGGGGAGGAGCCGTTCACCATGGAGACGGGCGACCTCTACATCGTCGGGCGCGGTGTCAACCACCGGGTCTCTTCGACCGAGGAGTGCTCGATCCTGCTGGTCGAGAACAAGTCGACGGCGCATCTTGGCGACACCGAGTCGGAGATCACCAAGTCCATCGAAGAGCAGTTGGCGGAGTAGGGCTACAGCGCTTCCAGTCGATCCCGCATGTCGTGGATGTACTGCCGCAGCTCGAACCATGTGATTCGAAGTTTGGGTAATGGCGTGGCTATGGCAGCGGTGGATTGATCCACTTGCGCCAGTTCGTCCAGCAGTGTCTTCTTGTCGGTGCCGGTGGCCGCAGATCTCTCGATGGCGTCGAGCTCTCGGTATGAGCGTCTGACGCCCCTCTTGAACGGCAGACTTATGATGGCCGGTACGATCTTGAAGATTCCGATCGCCGCGGAAGCGAAGGCGACTACGGCCGTAAGAAAACGATTGATCAGGGTGGCCAGTCGGAACGGCAGGACCTTCTGCAGTTTTTGCGGACCATTGGTGTAGAAGTTGTCGGCTGCCCAGCTCAGGGGAAGAGCAGCCGATCCCGGATTCGGAAACTCCCCCCTGGCCGAGAACGGCGTCGCATCGCGGTGGATTTCCGAAGCCGCTTGCAGCAGCAAATCGGCCAATGCCGGCGGGAATTGATCTGACACCACGAGCTGCGCGCGCGCGGCCAGCAGTTGCAGGTCGTGGTCCGGGATGTTGTCCTTTAGATCGTGCGCACCCTCGGGAAATCGCACTTGCTGAAGGGCCCGATACTGGATCGCGAAAGCGTCGGCTCGACGAATAGAGAGGACCTGGAGCTCGGGCGAACGCAGCAGACGGTCGATGAGGAGTGAATCCGGTCCCCCTACGGCAATGATTGCGGCGACCTGGTTGCTCTGTATCGCTCCCAGGGCCTGGCCGGGTGTGAGAGCGTCGGTATGGGCAAATTCCACATCGTCGCCGATGCCCTCCTCCTCCAAGAGGAAAAGCGCCAGCACTCGTGAGTCGCTGTGTTCTTCACCTGCTGCGATTTTCGAGCCACTGAGGTCTCTCAGTCTGGTGAGGTCCGCATCCCTGCTGGCAAAGACCCACAATGGCTGCAGAGACATTGTTCCCAGGGATTCAACACCTTCTGGTGGTGGCTTGCCTCTGCCGGAGGCTGGGAGGCCCCAGACGTACGCGGCTGTAGGCATCTCCGCCTCCGCAAGGCCATCCAGATTCTCGATGCTGCCGGCAGTCTCTTCCAGGTGAACCGTAACGCCGTGGCGGCCGAGAATTTCTTTGTACCGTAACCCGTTAGCGTAGAAAGCCGAGGTCTCGGGTCCCGTCAACATGAGGATCTCATTGGGTACCGCGGGTCCAATGAGGCGCAGAGCCACCACGATAGAGGCAACGAATGCCAAAATTGCGATCCAGCGCCAGACCTTTGCAGTCATCTATGGAACCCCCCCCCAAAGTAGAATAGCGTGATTCTCAGTCGCCGTTCGTGGACTTCGATAGCGCAGAGGAGCAGATCTGACCGCCCTTCATCACCAGGCTCACACGGCGCAGGGCTGAGATATCCGACGTCGGGTCGCCTTCAACAGCCACGAGGTCGGCGAGCAGCCCCGGACGGATGGATCCGATTTTGTCCTCGAGGTGGAGCATACGCGCATTGACCGAGGTGGCCGCGCGTAGCACTGCAAGAGGGCTCATCCCGTACTCCACCATCAGCTCGACCTCGCGCCGGTTCTCGCCGTGGGTGAAGACACCGGCGTCGCTGCCGGCACAGATTGTCACTCCGGCTTCCAGAGCGGCGCTGAAGCTGGCCTTCTGTGCCCTCACGCGCTCGGGCTCGGGGCCTTCACCCTTGACCCAACCCCCATAGCGGGCAACCGCCTCGCCGGCCGCGAGCGTCGGGCAGAGGATCACCCCATGCTCGGCCATCAGCCGATAGACCTCAACCGTCCCGCCACTTCCGTGCTCGATGGTCTCGACTCCTGCCAGGGTGGCTCGCCTCATCCCTTCGGCTGTCGCGGCGTGAGCGACAACCGGCCGGCCGCTGCTCGCGGCCGTTTGCACGACCAGCTCGAGCTCGGCTGAGGAGAACGTCGGCCGTGCTTCGCCTGCCGGTCCCCAGCGGTAGTCAGCGTAGATCTTGATCCAGTCGGCCCCTTTCCCGATCTGGTCCCGTACGATTCGAACGAGGTCGTCGACGCCGTCCGCCGTCTCGGCACCAAGGGGCACTTCGAAGCTAGGTGCAAATCCCTTCGGGCCGTAGCTGCCGGTGGCAACAATGGCCCGGGTCGAAACCAGTAGACGGGGACCGGGGATGACTCCCTGATCGATGGCCGTCTTGATCCCCACGTCGGCATAGCCGGCGCCTTCGGTCCCGAGATCCCGAACCGTGGTGAATCCGGCCATCAGGGTCTCCCGGGCATGGACCGTCGCCCGCGCCACCCGCAGGGCCTCCGATTCCTTGAGCACCTGGTCGTTCCACGGCGTCTCGTCGTAGGGGTGGAGAAGCAGGTGGGAGTGGCCCTCGATCAGACCGGGAAG
>CALILB010000216.1 GCA_938016625.1 uncultured bacterium
CTCCCAATTGCCGAAGTGGCCGGTCAGGATGAGGAGCCCCTGGCCTTTTTCTCCCGCCGCGAAGAGATGCTCGACACCGGCGACATCGACCATGTTGGCCAGCCGGCGATCCGTGCGCCAGAACATCGCCAGGTTCTCGCAGATCACATCCCAGAAGTGACGGTAGAAGGCCTTGGCCAGGCGCTTTATGTCGCTTGCGGAGAGCTGGTCGCCAAACACCACCCGCATGTTGGCCATCACGATTCGCCGCCGGATCCCGAGTACATGGTAGAGCGCGGTAGCGAAACGTGAGGGCTCGACCTCCCAGATGGGAGCCTCTGCCGCGGCCGGCGCGGTCGACTTTTCGAGCTCGATTTCCGTCTCAGTCGACATCGGTGGAGAGGACGACACAGGAATTCAACCCGGCGAAACCGCGAGTGGTCAGCAGGCCGAGGGATGAACGAGGCGACTGCTCGTCCGCGCTGACCTTTAGATCACTGCAGTCCGGGGCCAGGTTCTCGAGGGAGGCGATCCCGGGTATCCGGCGCTCACGGAGACTCGACAGCGTCAGGATGCCCTCGATGACACCGCTCGCGGCGACGGTGTGACCAAGAGACCACTTGAAACCGGTCACGGGAACCGAAGAGGTGCCAAAGACCTCGCCAATGGCAAGGGCCTCACTGGCATCGGAAGGTCGTGAACCGTTGGCGTGGGCCGTAATCATGCCGACCTCTTCGGGCTTGCGCCCGGCATCCTCCAGGCTGGCGCGAATCGCCTGGACGAGACCCTCGCCGTCTTCGCGCACGGAGAGGATCCCGCCCTCCGAGCTCACCGAGGTGCCGAGCACTTCGCCATGGACCTGAGCGCCCCGCTCCATGGCCACGTCCTTCGCCTCCAGTACCATCGCTCCCGCCCCTTCACCCAGAATCGTACCGTCACGGTCGCGGTCGAAGGGCTTGAGCGCCTTCGGGCTCAGCAACCCCATCGAGGCGTAGTAGACAAGGGCCTCGGACTCCGAGACGGAGTCGTAGCCGACAACGACGGCGCGGTCGATCGCACCATCTCTCAGATACCTGCACGCCTCCGCGATTGCCTGAGCGCCGCTTATTCCGTGGGCAGTGACATTCTCATTGGCGCCCTTGAAGCCGTGTCCGATACCGGTGTAGGCGAGCACGTTGTTGGGCAGGGTCCGCAGCAGCCACATGGGGTGAACCTGATCCATGGCCTCGCTGCCGAAAACCGATATGTCTTCGCCGGCATCCGCGAGCGACTGGAGATAGTCGTGTTGCTGGCGATATTTGGTCCCGGGTGAGCCGACAAAGACACCGGTGCGATCGTTGAAGGTCGTGGGGTCCTCGAGCGAGTCGCGATGCTCGAGCATGCCGCTGTGCGCCAAGGCCTGGTCGACGGCGTTTAGACCGAGGACGTCCTGTCGGCTGACCACCTTGAGGAGCTTTCGATCGGAGACCAGTGTGCGTGGCTGGTAGTCCTTGATCTCTCCGGCCAGGTGGTACTTCCAGTCGGTCGTGTCCCAGCTCAACGCCGGCTCGATGCCACTCTCACCCGAGAGCACTGCTTTCCAGGTGGCCTCGACGTCGGCGCCGGTTGCCGTAATACACCCAAAACCGGTGACGACGATCCTACGCATCGTCTTCTTCCCGCTGCTCTGTCCGGGCCGGGCTTCTGAACAGCACCGCGCTGTTCGAGCCGCCAAAACCAAACGAGTTCGACAGGGCGACGTTGACCGGCATCTCGCGGGCGCCCTCCGGCACATAGTCGAGATCGCACTCCGGATCGGGAGAGGTCAGGTTGGCGGTCATCGGCACCACCGAGTCGCGGATGGCGAGTACACAGATCACACCCTCGACGGCCCCGGCGGCAGCGATGAGATGTCCCATCTGGCTTTTTGTCGAGCTGACCGCGAGCTTGCTTGCCGCGTCCCCGAATACGGCCTTGATGGCGTTGGTCTCGCCCAGGTCGTTCATCTGTGTCGAGGTGCCGTGGGCATTGATGTAGTCAACACCCTCGACTGTCTCCCCGGCGTCCTCCAGCGCCCAGCGCATGGCCTGGATGGGACCGTCTCCGGAAGGGTGGGAGTCGGTGATCCGGTAGGAGCTCAGAGAGTTGCCCTCGCCGGCGAGCTCGGCGTAGATCGTGGCGCCACGCTCCCGGGCGCTCTCCCAATCCTCGAGCACCATGAAGGCGGCTCCCTCGCCGAGGACAAAACCGGTACGGGTGCGATCGAAGGGGCGGCTGGCGCGGTGGGGCTCGTCGTTGTCGGTCGACAGGGCGGTGAGCAGACAGAAACCGGTCATGCCGACAGGGGTGATCATCGAGTCGTACCCGCCTGCCAGGACGTAATCCGCCTGGCCGCCGCGGATCAGACGCATGGCCAACCCCAAGGCCTGCCCACCCGAGGCGCACGCCGTGTGCACATTGGCGGAGTAGCCGCGAATGCCGAACCTTCGGTGCAACAACGCCTGACCGGTCACCGTCCGGTGCTTTGCAAACTCGGGCGAGGAGATAAAGCGCTCGCCCTCCTTGCCGAGCCGGGCATAGTCGACTTGCCCCTCCGCGGCAAATTCCTCCTGGAAGCGCTGGAGAAACTCGAACTCGGCGGTCATCATGCCGCTGCCGCCGACAAGCCCCCAACGTGACGCCGTGGCGGCCGTGGGCTGGACTCCCGAGTCACGGATCGCCTCCTCCGCGGCGCCCAGGGCAAAGGCGGTGAAGGGAACCGTATATTTCAGCAGCTTGGGGGCGTCGATCGCCTTGTCAGCCTGGAAACCCTTTACCTCCGCCGCGATCTGTGTCGGGAATCCCGAGGGATCGAAGCTGGCGATCCGCTCTACCCCCGACCGCCGGTCGAGCAGTGCCTGCCAGGTGGACGCAACGTCGTTCCCCACCGGGGTAACCATGCCGATTCCGGTGACGGCAACCGTTCGCCGTTTCTTTTCGCTCACTTCTTAGTCGACCTCCAGGGTTGCCGCAAAGTCGATATCGGCGATGCACACCCGTTTGCCGTTGACCTCACAGCGGAAGCCGAGCCGGGCCTCGGATTCAGTCTTCTCCCTGACCTTTGCCTTGGCGACGACGGTCTGTCCGGGCTCGACGAACTGGCTCATCTTGACGCTTCGCAGCCGCTTGGGGCGTAACGGCACTCCTGTCGAGGCGGACGGGTCGTCAGCCAGAAGTCGTTCTCCAAGACCCAGAAGTCCCTGTACGAGCATCGACAACGGCAGCACGCGCTTGCGTGGAAAGTGGTCGTCGAAAAGAGCCCACTCATCCGAGACCTTCTTGCCGGCAGCAGCCTCCTGTCCGGCCTCCCAGGACAAGATCTCATCGAGCTCGAGCCAGGAGGAGTCCGGCCGGCTGGTAACCGCCGCCGGGCCCTCGTCCAACGCTTCCCCGAGGGTGCCCGGCCGGTAAATCCTATCGAAGTGCCGGCTGACCTCTCCAGGGTCGTTGAACTGCTCCAGCGGAAGAAAAGGCCCCAGCCCTTCCTCGAGGACGAGAATCTCGGCACCGCCCACCGTTGCCACCGAGTGGTAGGTGACGATCTCGTCATCGAGCGATTTGATGGTGGTGTCGAGCACCATCGTGTCCCCGGGGCCGGCCTCACCCATGATCTTTATGTCGCGAGCGATACCAGCCACGGGTCGGAGAGTAAACCCATTGGCAGACATGACGTTCCAGGCACCGAGCTGCCCCAGGGCCTCGCCGATGATCGAGGGCGCCAGCATTGGCCGGCCGTCTCCACTCGAAAGAATGAAAGGGTCGGAGTCGGTGATGTGCCTCACGCCGAGGGCGTGTTCTCCCGGCTCGAGCTGGAGGATTCGATCGACGAAGTGAAACACGCGTCCCCCACAGAGCCGCGCCGGCGGAGGGTTACTGGGAAGCAGGCTGTTCCTGGCGCTCCTGCGCGTTAAGCACG
>CALILB010000217.1 GCA_938016625.1 uncultured bacterium
AGGAACCACTGAGCCCCGTCCAGTTGCGAGAGATCCGCCGAGGCGCCGATCATGGTCATGTAGATGTAGACAAAGGTCATGGCCAGCGGCTCGGTTCCCGGGACCTTTTTGAGTGGCGTGGCCGAGAGCAGAATGCCGATGGTGGTGACCAGCAGCATGGCCCAGGTGCTGTGCTGGAACACCGGCGGGAATTCCGGGAAGAATCCGGCTAGAAATCTGGCTAGAAATATCGCCGCAAAGCCAAAACCGAGCAGGGTCAGCAGATCGCGAAAGTGGATCTCATGGCTCTTCTTCTCGACTTCTTTGGTGGACTCGGCGATGTGATCGATCTGCTCTTGCGAGACACGGGTAAAGCGGTTGAACCAACTGGCCCAGCGTCTGGAGGTGATGATGATGGGGAAGTAGACGAGATAGACGAAGTTGTCGACGATAACGACAACCCCGACAAATTCCTCGGGTGTCTTGAGACTCTCGGCCACCGCGGCCAGATTGCCGGTGCCACCGATCCAGCTGCCGGCCAGCGCCCCAAAGCCGGACCAGGCGTTCTCCGGTAGACCAGACCTGAACAGGTAGAAGGAGACCGCGGCCCCCACCACGATGCCGACAGCCCCGATCACCAAAACAACAGCCCCACGCCAGGCCACCCGCATGGCCTCGCGGATGTTGATGTCCAGCAACATGAGGACGATAAAGAGCGGTACGGCAAAAGACTTGAAGGTGGTATAGATGGGACTCGAGCGCGGGATGATGTCGGGGCTGTTGAAAAAGGGTACGAGACTCAGATTGCTCAACAGTATGGGGGTCAAAAAGATCCAGATGATCGCCGGCAAGAAGTCGAAGACCTTCCACTTGGTCTTTCTCTCCAGCCAGACAAAAAAGACCGGGATCATGGTGATGACGGCCATCACCCCGACGAGATCTGTAAACAGGGGTTCAGAGTCCATACTCGTTCCGCCTCGGCAAATTAATTTCGATCTAGCTGCGATCGTGTCCGGGCGACGCTAGCACGCCTCCGTCAGGAGCGGAAACGGCCGTTCGTCAACGCCGGCCTCCTCCTCCGCGGCCATGGCCGCCACCGGCCGATCGAAAACTACCGCTGCTGAAGCCGTTGGCCCTCGCGCCGCCGCTCATGCGAGCTCCTCGCTGGGTGTCGAGAGCTCCCATATTGCTGTACCCGCCGGCACCGGTGCTCGGCACGTCTGCACGGGCGCGGTTGGGACCTCCATCTGGAAGGCTGGCGCGGTCGGGGTTCTGGGCATTGTTGCGCGCGACATCCAGTGGCTCAGTCCGGGCGTGACCCCAGTTGCCGCTGCCATCCATCTGCTTCCAATTGCCGTCGTCGTCGAACTTGTAGATGCCCCCGCCCTGGCCGGCGTAGATATTGTTGCCGACCCGCACATCGCTCATACCGGTGTCGGAACGGAGAACGTCGATACCGGTGGTGGCCGCGGCCTTGCTGCTGGTGGCCTCCTTGCGGGCGGTAGTGGCGCCGACAGGGTCTCGATTGCCATGATAGACGTTGTCGACAGCCGCTCGATGTCCTGCGGCCTGCGCACCGCTGCGGGAGTTGTAGGACTTACCGACGTGCCCTGCCCAGGGTTCGTTGCTCCACGCGTGAAGGCCTCTCGAGCCCCGGTTGGCGGCGTGGGCATCGCCCCACCGATGGTAGACATTGCCGGTGGTGGCCGCCCAGTGCGCTGGGCCGGCCGCCCCCCAGTCTCCCTCGGGGCCGTGACGAAAGCGCCACCCGGCCGGACCCCACCAGGGATGGACACTCCACCGCCGCCCGCCACCAAAGCCAAAGCCGACCGCCCAGCCGGTCCAGGGCGTAAAGGTCAGATTGCTCCCGAGGCCGTAGGTAACGGCGGGTCCATACCAGTGGTCTCCGATCCACGGAGGGTAGACATAGCCGGTGCCATAGACGACCGTGTCCCCATCGGCGTAGACGCCGTAGTAGCCGGGGAGATAACCGACGTGGACGAAATCGGAGTCCGCCTCGAACACCACGACAAAGGTGACGTAGTAGAGCGGGGAGGACGGGGGAATCGTGTAAATCTCTGCTGGCACCGATGAAGCAACGCTCCACGGGCCGTCGAGCGACGAGGCCCGGAACCAGACGCCGTTCTCGACGGCATAGTAAGAATTAGAGGTGGTCGCGATCACGGGCACCGAGCTGTTGACGACATACTGGAGCGAGGTGCTCTCGATCGGTTTTAGCTGAGGCTCACCGTCGTACTGTGGTGGTGTCATTCTGGCGGTGCTTTTGTCGACCTTCGCCGTCTGCGGGATGCTGTTGGCGATGACCGCCTCCCTGGCCTGGGTGGTCCCGGAAACCGACGCCTTTACATTCTCCTTCGGGCTGTCGTCCGGAATATTGGCGAAGTCCGTCGGCAAGCTGGCGCTCGGCACATAGGTCCAAGGTCCGTTGGATGTGGCGGCTCGAAACCAGCGGCCAGCGAGCAACACATAGAGATGCTGGTTGGTGTCGTCGACCAAGATCTGTCCCGTCGTGTTGGCGACGTAGAAGAGGTCAGTCCCCGAAATCCGCTCATAATCGGGCTCGCCGTCGATGACCACCAGAGATGTCGGGCTGGTGGCGATGTAGATCTCGGGTACCGGCCCCTCTGTAAGAGACGGTGCTTTCTGCTCTGTTTGATCTTGCCCATCCTCCCCCGGCGGGGTCTCGCTCTCGCCCGTGAGTAGATCCACGCGGCGGGTCGCCAGGACCTGCTGCTCCGCCTGAGCAAGCTCGACTGGAAAGGTCCGGGCTACAGCCCATGGTCCTTCGAGGTCCAGGGCCCGCACCCAACCGTCGAAGACGTGCAGGAAATGCACCCCCGACGGCGCTTTGAGGAGGAGAACCGTGGTATTGATCAACTGCTGGTACTTGGTCCCTTCCACATCGTGCCAGGCCGGATCGCCATCGATGTAGACAAGAAGCGCCGGCTTGTTGGAAACGATGATGTGGGGTGGTGTGTTGTCGAGCTGCGCATGCGAACGCTTGGCGTCGATCTGAAACCTTGACAGGTCGGCCTCGAGGCGATCGAGCGACAACGATCGCGCGGCGGAGGTCATCACTTGTTGGAGTGCCTGTTGGTAGTCGGCGGCCTTGTCCGGTGCCGTGGGGAAGCTGACCTTGGTGACTTCCAGGTCGTTGAAATCGACCCGCCGAGCCCCCTTGTCGACATCGGTTTTGGCGGTGAACCAGTAGACCCCGTAGGTGGGTGACTCGACCCCAGCGGCCTCGATCAAGACCGCACCGTAGGCTTTTATCTTGTATTCGTCCCAGGTTTGGAGCTGCGGTTGATAGAGGGTGACCGAGAGGTTGTCGCTCTTCGCGACCCGGGGCCACCCGGTCTCGAGAGGTGCTTCATCCTGGGATGGCGGGGCCGTGCCCGGGGCCTGGGCGGTCACCAGCGGTCCACAAAGGAAAAGCACAACGAGGCACAGAGCCAGCTCGAATCTTCTGACGGAAGTCATAGGCCGGTTCCTTTCTCGAGGAAGAGACTGCATGCTAGTCTGCGCCAGAAATCGGTGCAATGACGGTTGCCACTGGGGTAAAAGTGTCCAGCAGCCGTGCCCAAAACCGGGGGGGGAGGCGATCATGGGT
>CALILB010000218.1 GCA_938016625.1 uncultured bacterium
ACCTCGTCGGTGAGATAGCGGCCAAAGACCTGGCGGATCATCTGGTTGCGCAGCTCGACCTGCCCCGTCAGCTGGAGCAGGGATTCCGAGGCCCGCTTGAGCGTCAGCTGTGTGCGGATGCGAGCAAGAACCACGGGCAGATCGACCGGCTTGGTCACATAGTCGTTGGCGCCGGCGCGGAAGGCCTCGACCATGTCTCGGCTCTCTTCCTTGCCGGTGACCATGATCACCGGCAATTCGCTGGCGGTCCTCGTCTGGCGGAGGTTCTCGAGGACTTCTATGCCGTTCATTTCCGGCATCATGAAGTCGAGTAGAACCAGGTCGAAGCGGCTGGACTCGATTTCACGTAGGGCCATACGGCCACTCTCGGCGATCTCCACCTCATGACCTCGCTTGCGCAGCCGGCGAGCCAGCATGTCGCGGCTCAGCTCGTCATCGTCGACGACCAACAGCCGGGCTGGTTGTGCCGAGTCCGCTTCTTGTGCCGTGTGATAGACGCCGCTGGAGTCGGTTGTTGACGCTGAATCGGAAGCGCCGGATGGCGCGTCGGGCTCCTGCACTTCGAGCAGGCCGTCGACCAGCTCCAAGATTCCCTTGCCTGCTGAACGGATCCGGTCGAGATCGGTCAGGAAACCATCCAGGCCGCGACTCGCCGCCTCTTCCTCGAGAAGCTCGGAGTAGCCCAGAATCTGATCTATCCGGGTGCGGATGTCGTGACGGAGTCGGGCAAAGACTCCACGGGCCGCTCCGGTCTCGCCGGAGCCGGACTGTGGGGAACTAGGAGCCCGCCGATCCTCGGGCGCTGTCATTCTGATTACCGGGAATCAGCTTTTCGATCTTTTCGAGCAGGCGTGGAAGGTCCACCGGCTTGGTCTCGTACTCGTCGCACCCGGCCTCGAGGCACTTTTCCCGGTCCCCGCTCATAGCGTGGGCAGTGAGAGCGACGATGGGGATCGAGCGGGTGGTGGGATTCGCCTTGATCTGCCGCGTGGCCTGGTAGCCGTCCATGACCGGTAGGCTGATGTCCATGAGAATCAGGCTGGGTGACTCCGATTGAGCCATCTCGACGCCCCGTTCCCCATCTTCGGCGATCGCGATCTCGAACCCTTTGCGGCTCAGACGCCGGGACAACATGTCCCGATTCATCTCGTTGTCCTCGATGAGAAGTATCTTGGGCATAGGCTCCTTAACCGTCTGCCGGCTGCACCCTGGCGTGCCCGACCGATTTGTCGATCCGCTGACGGATCTCCTCGAGGAGTCCCTCGGGGGTCATGGCCGCTCGTTGGATAACTCGTTCGACCGAGCCGTTGAGCCGGGCCTGATCTTCGCTGTCGAGATCCTTCGGGGTGAGCAGAATGAGCGGCACTTCTCGCCACTCGGCATGTTCTCTCACCCGCTCGACAAAGTCGAGGGGATCCATCTCCTGCATCACCAGGTCGAGAATAATCGCCTGCGGGTTGGCCTGCTCCAGATGCTCGAGCGCGTCAGGGCCGGTGACGGCACGCAGCACCGTCCACCCGTCTTTCTCCATGAGCTCGCACACCAGACAGTGTGCCGACGGGTCGTCGATGATGACGAGCACCCTCTTTTCGTGAGCGGCCGCCGTGATCTTGCCGAGCACCTGGGCGATGCGCTCCCGGTCGAGTGGTTTGGGCAGATAGTCGGCGGCTCCCAGTGAGTAGGCGAGCGGTTTGTTGTCGACGATGGTCAACATGACGACCGGAATCTCTGCCAGATCGGGATCGGCTTTGAGCTTGGCGAGGACCGACCATCCATCCATTTCCGGCATCAGGACGTCCAATGTTATGGCGGCCGGTTGCAGCTCTCGGGCCAGCCGCAAACCGTCGTTGCCGGTGCGGGCGCCCTCGACTCGATAACCTCTCTTGGCCAGGGACCGGCTCAGGATCTCTTGCACGGCCGAGTCGTCGTCGATGACCAGAACAATTGGTTTGTCTTCAATGTCTTCCGGCGATGAGCCGGCTGCTGCGAACTTCAACTCGGCGAGATCCGAATCCTCGGCATGCTGCTCGAGCGTTTGTGGATCTGTCGGCACGTGGAGAACGAACGTCGAGCCTTTGCCGATCTCACTTTCAAACGTGATCCTCCCACCCAAGAGCTTGCAGAACTCCTTGGTAATGGCGAGACCCAAGCCGGTGCCGCCGAACTTTCGGGTAGTGGAGGCATCCGCCTGTGTGAAAGGTTGGAAGAGCTTCTCTTTCTGCTCCGGCGTCATGCCGATCCCGGTGTCCGAGACTTGAAACTCGATCCAGTCCCTGCCATCCAGAGCCACCCGGCGGACTTCGAGCTCGACCTTCCCGTTCTCGGTGAACTTGGCGGCATTGCTGAGCAGATTGAACAGCGCTTGCCGGATTTTGGTGACGTCGGTTTGCATCTCGCCGAGGTCTTTCTCGAGCGACACTTCCAGGGTATTGTCGTTCTTCTCGACCAACGGTCTGATGGTGCTTTCAGCCTGATCGACCAGGGAGCTCACCTGTACAGGCTCCAGGTAAAGCTCCATCTTGCCGGCCTCGACCTTCGACAGGTCGAGAACACCATTGATGAGATCCAGGAGATGCCTCCCCGCCCCTCGGATCTTGTCGAGGTCGGGCACCAGATGATCGAATCCCTCCTCTTCCGCATCCTCCTTGAGCATCTCGCTGTAACCGATGATGGCATTCATGGGGGTGCGCAGCTCATGGCTCATGTTGGCGAGAAACTGACTCTTGGTCCGGCTGGCCTCGATGGCTGTTGACCTGGCCGTTTCCGCCACCTCGAAGAGACGTGCATTGTGAATCGCCGTCGCCAACGGTGTCACATAACGCTCGATACGCTTGATCTCTCGTTCACCGAGGTCGAAAGGCGTGTGGGTGTTGGTAAAGGAGATCGCACCGATGACCCTGTCGTGGTGGACAAGAGGGACAACCAGAAGGGATTTTGCTGGGCTTACCCGAAGAATCATTCGATCAGAGGGATCAAGCAGTTCCGGGTCCTCGGGGACGATGCGCAGAATAGGCCGCTGCTCTCGCACCGCCTTGACAAATACATTACCGGTTGCCGCCATCGGAACGGTCATCTGCTTGAGCCGGGCCTCGAGCTCGGGATCGAGACCCGGGCCGTATCCCTCCGCCAGCAGCAGTTGATCCTGCTCTTCATCGACCTCGATGATCCCGACCTGGTCGAAACTAAAGACCTCCTGCAGTCTGTCGTAGACCGTCCTCATGATCCTGCCGATATCCAGCGTCGAGTTGACGGTTTTGGTCAGCTCGTTGATGGCGGCAATCTCGGCACCGGCCAGTTCGAGGTCCAGGTTACGCTGCACCAAATCGCGGCGCGTGAAGATCAGATCTTTGGTCACCCGATTGACGTAGAGTGACGACATCCACATGGCCGCGATAAAGAAGGCGACGCTCGTCAGGCTGGAGATCAGAGTCGACTCCGACTCGTATCTGACACCTACCGCCGTGTAGCCGATCACCAACCCGGACAACAAAAAGGGTGCGGATCGGATCAATAGGGGAATGCCCCCCATCATGATTTCGAAGGCGCCAAGGACCCCCAAGTGTGCAAAGCTGGGAATGGGGAGGAAGCTGATGGCGCCCACCCAAACGCCGGAAACCATGCCGTCGATAAGGAGCATTCTGAATCCGGCTCGTTTTGTGTCGTGGCTGCGCAAGCTCAGCCAATGAGCGAGGTGGGGCCACAGCAGACCGAGCGCCAAGAGCCCAAGGACGGGTTGCCAGTAGCGGGGAAGGTGGGTCTCGGGATCCAGGAATGTCGATATTGCGACCACAGAGGCGGCTCCCTGGCCCACGATCCGCGGCACGTAGGAGTTCTTGACGACACCGTGGATCCGGCGTGGTTCGGTCACCCGCTCAGTCATTCTTCAAGCTCGCTCACTCGATTACTCGATCTAAAACACGGAGTGTTGACGGCGGAGTATATCGTGATGGGGATCCGCGTCACCTACCCTCCAGCCCTCCCGACTCCAACCACTGTCGCAATCTTCCGATCGACTCCTCGTATCCGATCCGTGCGACCTGGTCGACTTTCTCGAACTCGAGCAGCCCGACACCGCGAACATGGATGTTGAGGTAAAGGTCGGCAAGCCCTTCATCCAGTACGCGCTTGCGCAACTGACTGCCTCCAACCACCATCGATTGCAGGATTGTCGACGAGATGGCGGGAATAGCCGTGGACTTTCTCAAGGGTAAAAGCCGCTCGAGGGCCAGCTTCCAGCCCGATATGGCCAACCCGAACCCCGACTTGGCCTTTGGGCCCTGCGGCGAGACGACATCGACGACTATGAGCGTCCCAAAGGGATTCATCTCCCGCATGAGATCGACCGGCAAGTTGTTCAGCACACCACCATCGACGAGCAGCTCACCTTTTTCGGCCACCGGAGGCAGGATGCCGGGAATCGAGACGCTGGCCCGTATGGCGCGGGCTGAATCGCCACGTCGATGCACCATGCTCCGTGCAGTGGTGAGATTGGTCGTGACGCAAAAGAAAGGCAGCCAGAAGTCCTCGATATCCCAGCTCCCGGTATGGCTTTGGATCGAGTCGCTAATGCGACGGCCTGACAGCAGAGAAGCCAATGGGAGCGTGTAGTCCAGGAGCGAGGAGAATGCTTTTTCGGCCGCCGCCAAGCTCTCCGCAGCCGACCGGCCTTGAGCCGCCAAGCCCGCAATCGGTGCGCCAACGCTGCTGCCGCCGATCATGTCGACGGGTACGCCCAGCTCCTCCAGACCCCGCAAAACCCCGAGGTGGGCAAAACCGCGTGCCCCTCCGCCCCCGAGAACCAGACCGATCGCCCGGCCGGCCAGGATGCGGACGGTTCGCCCGAGGTCGCCGGCGTGACCCCGGCGCAGGTGATAGACAGACACCACGTCCCTTTCGGCGAGCCAGCGGCGGGTACCGGTGGGGCGGTCGAGGTCCCGGGGATGAAGCAGCAGGAGGCTCCGTCGGGGGGCACGGCCCGAGCTCCAGATAGCCGCGAGCCGGTTCTCGATCTCACCGCGCTCGGGCGAACCCTCGGCGTCGGCGATCAACACGACCTGGTCGGCCTGCCGGGCACAGCGCTCGGTCCAGCGCGACCACCCCGGATCCGCCTCGTAGAGCAGGTAGCGGTGGGTCTCTTCTTTTTCGTGCAGGTACCCGGCAAGTCGCAGGTGGGCCGGCTCAACCTCCGACGACAGCGCGATCCCCGGCTGCCCGAGCGCCGTGTCGACACCCGCGCTGGTGAGTAGCGCCACGGAACCGTGAGCCGCCAGGCCCTCTGCCAGCTCCCTTGCCACCTCCGCCAGCGGTACCGAGGACTCGCCAGCGGGTAACAGCCCGATACAGGTCGGATGCTCCGATCCGGCGGTATCGAAGACACTGCGACGCTTGAGGCGCTCGATGATCAGGCGAGAGAGGTTGAGCAATGTCTGGGGACGGCGGTCGATCAACCGCTCGAAGCCCCGGCGGGAGATCCGAGCCAGATGGCTGTCCCTTACGGCGTAGATCGTTGCCGAGCGCGGGTCGTCGGTGAGCAGGGCCATCTCTCCCACCATCTCTCCCCGAGTCACTTCGTTGATGATCTGTTCGCCTCGCTCCGGGGTGTCGATGGCCGCCCGCAGCGAGCCGCTGATGACGATGTAGGCGGCCTCGGCCGGCTCGCCCTGTCGGAACAGGTTCTCCCCGGCCTCGACCAGGAGAAACTCGACGTCGTCGCCCAGCTCGCGTAGCAGCTCGGTAGCGGATCCCTCGATGGGGCCAAAGAGACGGTTCAGGTGGGGCAGCAGCTCGGAGCTGTAGACCCGGTCCAACACCAACTCGCTGACATGACGCCAGGTCTCGGGGCTCTCCGCCAGCAGCCGGTCGAAGCTCTCGCGTGAGAGTGCCGCAAGCTGCGAATCCTCGATGGCACGGATATCGACGTGGCGGATGCCGCCGACGATGAGCTCGACCTCTCCGGCGAGCCCTCCGGGACCGATCTCGGTGAGGACCCGGCTTTCGCCCTCCGCGATCGGAGCGAGTGCTTCGAGACGGCCCGCGAGGACGATGTAGACCCGGTCGCCGGGCTCGCCGACGCGCATCAACATCTCGCCCGCTGCGCACCGGACCTCCTCGGCGCCGCCGGCCAACCGGCGGACCTCCTCCTCGGTCAGGGCCGACAGAGGCCCACCCTGCTTACAAAAAGACAGCAGTCGTGTCAGCATCGTTCGTTCACGTCTCCGGCTCGGGTCGATCGGACGATCATAGACCGTTCGCGGGAGTCGGTGTGGCGGGGCGAGGAGCTATCTCGGGAAGCGGACGGATAGTCCAGCACCGACAAACCAGTCGGCGGCGGCGCTCGACAGCCCCACCCCGGCTGCGATGTCGAGCTGCAAGTTGGGGCGGACCCGCCAGACAAAACCGCCATCAAAGGAATTGGATGGCGTCCCGGAAGCGGTGGCGGGGATCGAGCCGTAGAGCTCGACAAAGGTGGCAACTCTGTCGGTGATGGCGAAGCCGGAGACCAGGGTGTAGATACCGCTCGAGAGCAGCTTCCGTTCGCCGTCGTCATCGGCCTCGGATTCCCAAACCATTCCCAGGTTGTAGGCGAAAACGCTCCGGTCGGACAGATCGTGGGCAAAGGCGAAACGGAAGGACGGATCGAAACGACTGCTGGTCAGCTCGTCGTCGCCGATCGGCAGCACCAGCGCTCCGAGGAAGGCGACCGTGGGTCTGGAGCCACGCTGGTCGGCCAGCCTGATCTTGGCCCCGATATCGGCATCTCTGAGCCCCTCTTGGCGTTCCTCGATCGAGGCGGCGCGGCGGTCGCGGGAGGTGAACCCGTTCCAGCCGAGCCGCAGCTCCACTTTCTCAAAGATCCCGATGCGCAGGAGGAGATTGCCGATATCGTCCGAGCGCTCAGTCACCTCGTCCTCGTCGTCCGCGGTGTGAACCCAGCCTCCTTCCAGCTGGAAGAACCCACGCGGCACCACAACGGTCGATTCGGTCTGATCGGGCCTATCGGTCACCAACTCGGGAGGCTGCTCCTGCGCGGCCCCGGGGAAGGCCGCGAACAGTACTGCCACTGACAGCGGGACGATCAGAACCCGCCCATTCGGAGCTCGAGACGATGTCGTTTGCACTTGTTGGGGGATACGTTAGCACCAAGTGCGTCGGACCTGTGGTAGTTGTGTTTCCCGGTTCAGGGTATCGATCTCTGCCAAGAGCCGGGTCCGATCCGATAGAATCGGGCGGATCCGCACGAAACCAGGCGAAACTCGTGGACCTTCCATGATCGGCGAGACCATCTCTCACTACCGCATCACCGAACGCATCGGCGGAGGTGGGATGGGTGTGGTGTACAAGGCCGAGGACACCCGGCTGGGAAGGCCGGTGGCGATCAAGATGCTCCCCGAGGACCTCGCCGCCGATCCCGACCGGCTGGAGCGCTTCCAGCGGGAAGCGCGGGCCGCGTCGGCGCTCAACCACCCCCACATCTGCACCATCTACGACATCGGGGAGTCCGACGGCCAGCCCTACCTGGTGATGGAGTACCTGGACGGGCAGACGCTCAAGTACCGGATCTCGGGGGGAGCACTGCAGATAGAAGAGGTCCTCGAGCTGGGTATCCAGATGGCCGACGCCCTCGACGCGGCGCACGAGGCCGGGATCGTCCACCGGGATATCAAGCCGCCCAACATCTTTGTCACCCAACGGGGTGACGCCAAGATCCTGGACTTTGGTCTGGCCAAACTGGTCGCCGAACGCTCGTCGGACTCGGAGTCCGAGATGCCCACGGCCATGGCCGACTCGCTGACCAGCCCCGGCACGACGATGGGGACCGTGGCCTACATGTCGCCGGAGCAGGTACGGGGTGAAGAGGTGGATGCAAGAAGCGATCTCTTCTCGTTGGGGATCGTGCTCTACGAGATGTCGACCGGCCAGCTCCCTTTCAAAGGTGCGACGCCCGGTGTCATCTTCGACGAGATCCTCAACAAGGCGCAGACCGGTTCCGTACGGATCAATCCCGAGATCCCGGACGAGCTCGAGCACATCCTGGCCAAGGCCCTGGAGAAGGACCGTCAGGTCCGCTACCAGACCGCCCGCGATCTGCTGGCCGATCTGCGTCGTCTACGCCGGGACACGACTTCGGCGCATGCAATCAGCGCGGCTTCGGCGCCGGTCACCCCGGCAGAGGCTCAGCCCGCTGCCGCGGTGTCGGCACCACCGTCTGGACCTTCGGAAGTCTCGGCACCAACGACCGCTCCAAGTGGCTCGCAGTCGGTGGTCATCCCGGCCACCGTCGTGCGTTGGTGGCCGTTGGCGGCCGGCATCGGTGTTGTGGTGCTGGTCGGGGTGCTCTGGATGCTGTTCGGTAGGGAACGCGCCGCCGGTCCCTCTGCGGTACCCGTGGACCGACCGGCTCCGGCAGTGGCCGAGGCTCCGGCCGACGGCCGGCAGATGATCGTCGTGTTGCCGTTCGAGAACCTCGGTCCCGCGGAGGATGAGTATTTCGCCGACGGCATCAGCGAGGAGATCTCGAGCCGGCTGGCCGCGGTCAGCGGTCTGGGTGTCATCTCGCGCTCGAGCGCGATGCAGTACAAAGACAATCCGCTCTCGAGCCGGCAGATCGGCGAAGAGCTGGGCGTGGACTACGTGCTCGAGGGTTCGGTGCGCTGGGAGAAGGCGGCCGACGGTCCCAGCCGGGTGCGGGTCACCCCGGAGCTCATCCGGGTGGCCGACGACACCCACGTCTGGTCGGACCGCTACGACCGCGAGCTGGAGCGGATCTTCGAGGTCCAATCGGATATCGCCGAGCAGGTCACGAGCCAGATCGGGGTGACGCTGCTCGACCCAGAGCGCGAAGTTTTGACAGCGCGGCCTACCGACAATGTCGAGGCCTACCAGGCCTACCTGCGGGCGCAGGAGAATTTCAATCATCCCGACTTATCTGAACGCACCCTTGGCACGGCGGTCGAGCTCTTCCGTCGAGCGACCGAGCTCGATCCCGAGTTCGCCCTGGCCTGGGCCCGACTCTCCTACGCGATTTCTCGCTACAACTGGTTCTCGGCCGGTTTCGGCACCGAGTGGATTCCCGAGGCGCGGCAGGCCGCCGAGCGCGCCTTGGAGCTCCAACCCAACCTCCCGGAGGGGAAGCTGGCCCTCGGGTATGTTCACTACTACGGCGAGCGTGATTACGAGAAGGCGCTGGAGGCGTTCCAGGAGGTCGGGCAAGCCCGCCCCAACGATACGCAAGTCAATGCGGCCCAGGCCTACATCCTGCGTCGGCTGGGTCGCTTCGACGAGTCGATCGAGAGACTCGAGAAGGCGGTCGAGCTCAACCCTCGGGGTGCGGATAACCTATTTGAGCTCGCAGGGAACTATGCACGCGTCAGGCGCTACCAGGACGCGATTCGCGCCGTCGATCGCGCCATCGTCCTCGTGCCGGACCAGGTGGCCGGCTATCTCGCCAAGATGAGCTACACCCAAAGTCAGAGCGGCGATCTCGAGGGCGCCCGAGTGATTCACGATCAGATCCCCGATCCAGCCCATCACGACACCATCTTGTCCGGAGTACTGCTCCAGGTCTGGGAAGGCGACTATCAGGGGGCTCTCGATCGATTGAACCAGCTACCCATCGAGGTGTTTCAAGGGAATTGGGTCGGCGGCTTCTATCCAAAGACGCTGGCGACTTCGATTGCCTACCATCTCGCGGGGGACGCGCGGCGTGGGCGCGAAGAGGCGGAGAGGGCCCGGGCCCTGGCGGTAGCCTTTGTCGAGGAGAACCCGGGCGATCCTTTCGCCAGAGGCACGCTCGCCTGGGCCTACGCTCTGGCCGGCGAAAAAGAGGCCGCCATCCGGCACGGCCAGGCCGCCGTGGATTTCTTCCCGGTCTCCAAAGATGCCATGTATGGTCCTGCCGTGATGGATAATCTGGCCGGCGTCTACGCCTGGGTGGGAGAAGAAGAGAAGGCGCTGGACAAGGTCGAGTACCTGTTGTCGATTCCCAATGTCAGCTCGATTCACGACTACCGTATCGATCCCCGCTTCCGTTCTGTCTGGGACCACCCTCGCTTCAAGAAGCTGCTGAGCCAGTACGGCGCGAGCTGATCGCTCGAATTCCACACTTTCACCTTCCCTTCACCGATTTCCTACTCGGTCAGGCGGCGTAGCTCTTACAGCGGAAATCGTCTTAGATAGATCGGGTAGTGGATCGGCTCCCGGTTTTGATAACCGATCCGTTTTCTTCGCGCTTCCTCGAGGAGGTGATAGCTCACGGTCACCTCCAGCGATCCCGCTGGGGTGGCGGGATCAGAAGGGAGGTCGAAGTCGAATCTTCTTGGTTGGTTTGGGGGCAGCCGGGTGTCGGTCAGATCCACGATAAAGGGGCGCCACAGGATACGGCGGATCATGGTGTGTTTCTCCTCCTTGAGGAGCTCTCCTTGCTGGTCGAGGAGCCTGATCTCGACCGTTAGATGTCTGTCGGGGGTGCCCGTTGGCAGATAGTGATCCGCTCCGGTATTGGTCAGAACAAGAGCAAATCGTGTTCCTTTTGGCCCAGTCTCGATTTCGTGACTTACCGTCAGAGCAGACTTGACCATCGCGGGGTCATGACCACCCCTGAAGAGGTGCCGCCTACCATCTCTTTCATCCATCCCGGTGGCGACGGGCCTTGTGACAGCCGGCATGTGACACTCGAGACATTCGATCTCACGTCCCCCTTCCTCGATCTCCGCCACCGTTCCGCAGGGAGGGATGCGCAAGAAAGTGTCCCATCTCTCTCCCGAAATGACATGGCACTTCTGGCAGGCATTGATCCCCGCTGTCATCTCCCGATCGACGACGACGGGATGCGGTGCATCTTCCGTCCCGAATGGACCCACGATCTTTCCGTCTTCTACATGACAGACGGCGCAGGTCACTCCCTCCTGCTGTAGATCGGCGTCGAAATCGGGATTGGGCTCGAGAATGGGGTCGAACTTTTCGGTGTCCCGGAATCCGATGACTCGATTCTCCTGCTGGTTCTCCAGCGGAATATGGCAATTCAGACAGATCTGCTGGGATCCATCGAATCGATAATCAACCTGGAAGTAGGGGTCGGTCCAAGCCATGGCGTGCATGCTTCCCGACCATTCGGCGTAGATCTCTTCATGGCATCCACCACACTCCTCGGCGCTGAGCGAGCTCAACCCTTCCGGGATCACCACCGCCATGGGTCGCGCGAACCGCTCGTCCACGACAAAGAAATGCAGCGGTCTGACCAATCTCCAGACCATGAACAGGGCGAAGATAAGCAGCGCGATCAGCCCGATCGCCCGTTTCTTGTTCCTGACTTTCTTCAATGCGTTGAGGTCCCTGTCGAGGCTCGCCGCTCGGGTGGCTTGTCTCCATCCACTGTAGCAAATACGCTACGGCCACTGTCCCGAGTTGACGCGCTATGACTTCGTCTCCCAGCGATGGATGGAACGCCGGATCGATCTACGAGGAGTTCATGGGTCGATGGAGCCGGCCGTTGGCCAGAGAGTTTGTTGGCTGGCTGGAGGTGCCAGTCTCGGCCAACTGGCTCGACGTCGGAACCGGGACGGGGGTGGTTCCCGAGGCGGTTTGTGATTTGTCGGATCCGGCTTCGGTGCTTGGCTGCGACCCGTCGGAAGCGTTCGTGGCAGCCGCGCGAGAGCGGGTGCCGGATCCCCGGTTCGAAGTCGCCGTGGCCGGAGTGGGGGACCTCCCGCGGCGAGAGCGAGGCTACGACGCCGTGGTCTCGTGTCTGGCGCTGAACTTCTTTCCCCATCCGGACGCAGCGGTCGAGGAACAGCTGGAACTGACGAAGCCCGGTGGGGTCATTGCCGCGTGCGTCTGGGACTACTCAGGTGAGATGCAGTTCCTGAGGTATTTCTGGGATGCGGCGACCAGAGTCGATCCGAGGGCCGCGGAGCTCGATGAGGGGCAACGTTTTCCGCTGTGCACTCCTGACGGCCTCGAGAAATTGTTCGAGGAGGCGGGAGCGCGAAGCGTCCGTTCCGCGGGTATCGAAGTGCCGACGTCGTTCTCGGACTTCGATGATTACTGGCGGCCGTTTCTGGGCGGCACCGGGCCGGCTCCCAGCTTCGTCGCGACCCTGTCCGAACAGCAGAGGGATGCCCTGTCGGCGGACCTGCGTGAGAGCCTGCCGGAGGGCGAGGACGGCAGCATCGCCCTTGTGGCGAGAGCCTGGGCGGTCGCCGGACGTCGAGCTTGACCGGCGACCTCGAGCCTCCACATCTACCACAGTCTCAGCGGAGAATCTCAGAAAGGCAGTGCCAGGTAGGTCACGTCGACTTGGAGACCACCCCGGGCGTCGAGGGGGCCTTGTGCATTGCGGAAATTGATCGGGAGATCGTCGTTCTGGCGCCAGGGCCAGGTTCGATAGACGCCAAAGTGCAAGTGCGGGACGCTCGTACCGGTTTCACCACTGCGGGCGATGAGCTCTCCGGCCAT
>CALILB010000219.1 GCA_938016625.1 uncultured bacterium
GTCACCTCGATGCCGTTGGTCAGCCTCACCCGGGCGACCTTCCGCAGGGCCGAGTTCGGCTTTTTCGGGGTCTGGGTATAGACCCGAACACAGACTCCCCGCTTTTGCGGTGACGCCTGCAGCGCAGGACTCTTGGTCTTGTGCGTGTGCCGTTTGCGGCCTTTTCGCACCAGCTGATGAATCGTCGGCATCGCCAAAATTCTCCTAAATCACGCCATGTCTCGACCCCAGAGGGCGTCAATACGCCCTGGAAACTCCGACTACTCGAACCTTCTGTCGAGAGCCTAGATAGGAGTTCTGACAGGCGAAACGACTCCTGGCCGGTCCCCTTTGAGGACCTCGGAGTCGAACCGAAGGAGAGTAACAAGCCCGGCTGCCCCCGTCAAGGGGTCGGCCGCACCTCTCTAGCTCCTCCGGCAGGCCTCCGCGGACCGCAGTTTCCAACCGGCTGAAGTCACCTACTCGGTTTCCACTACCTCCTGCGGAAGGGCACGGATACCCGCCTCACCGAAGTCGAAGATCAGCTCGTCCTCCGACGCCTCCGGCCCTTCATATTCGATCTCCTCCATATGGAAATCGTGGTACATCGACATGCCCGTACCGGCCGGGATCAGACGACCGACAATGACATTCTCCTTCAGCCCTCTGAGCTGGTCCACCTTGCCGCAGATGGCGGCCTCGGTCAGGACCCGCGTGGTCTCCTGGAAGCTCGCGGCCGAGATGAAGCTCTGGGTGGACAGCGAGGCCTTGGTGATCCCCTGCAACATGGGGCGTCCGATGGACGGCTGACCGCCGGCTTCCGCGACGCGGACGTTCTCCTCCTGGAACCGCCAGCGGTCGACCTGCTCGTCGATGAGAAAGTCGGTATCTCCGACCTCCTCGATCTTCACCGAGCGCATCATCTGCCGGACGATGACCTCGCAGTGCTTGTCGTTGATATTTACACTCTGGGACCGGTAGACCTCCTGGATCTTGTCCACCAGATAGCGCTGGAGCTCGTTCTCGCCCAGCACCTGGAGGATGTCGTGGGGGTTGATCGGTCCGTCGATGAGGGGCTCACCGGCCCGTACCCGCTCGCCGTCCTGGACGTTGATGTGGACCGACCGCGGCACCAGGTACTCCCGGACATCTCCGCTGTCGCTCTCGACGACCACCTTTCTCATGCCCTTCTGGATGTCACCCAGCCGGACCGTACCGTCGATCTCGCTGATGATCGCCGGCTCCTTGGGGCTACGCGCCTCGAACAGCTCCACCACCCGCGGCAGACCGCCGGTGATGTCCTTGGTCTTGGTGGTCTCACGGGGGATCTTGACCAGCACGTCCCCGGGGTGGACCGAGTCACCATCCTGAACCACCAGGTGAGAACCGGTCGGTAGCAGATATCTCCGCTCCTGGCCCTTACCCTTGATGATGATGGCCGGCGCCCGCTTTTCCGTCTGCGGCGCCTCGACGATAATTCGCTGCGACAGACCGGTCACTGAATCGGTCTCCTCGCGGACGTTCTCGCCCTCGAGGATGTCGAAGAACTTCACCTTACCGGCGATCTCGGTCAAGACCGCGGAAGTGAACGGATCCCACTCCACCAGCTCCTGGCCGGGCTCGACTTCGTCGCCGTCTCGGGCCAGCAGGTGCGAACCATAGGTCAGCGCATAGCGCTCCAGCTCACGACCGCGTGGGTCGATGATGACCAGCTTGCCGTTGCGGTTGATGGCGACCAGATCCCCCGCTTTGCTCTCCACCGTGTTCACATCGATGAACTTGATGCGACCGGGGTTCTTGGAGTGGTGCTTCGATTGCTCGGACACCCGGCTGGCGGTACCGCCATAGTGGAAGGTACGCATGGTCAGCTGGGTACCGGGCTCACCGATCGACTGGGCGGCGATAACACCGACCGCCTCACCGAGATTGACCATCCGGCCGGTAGCCAGATTGCGCCCGTAGCAAGCGGCACACACTCCACGCCGGGTCTCACACGTCAGCACCGAACGGATCTTGATCCGTTCGATACCGGCGGCCTGGATGGAGTTGGCTACCTCCTCGGTGATCTCCTGGCCAACACCCGCCAGCAGCTCGCTCGACGCCGGGTCGTAGACGTCCTCCTGGCAGACCCGGCCCACGATCCGATCCCGCAAGGGCTCGAGAATGTCTCCGCCCTCCATGATGGCGCTGACAAAGATGCCATCGATGGTGCCGCAATCTTCCTCGGTAACGATGACGTCTTGCGCCACGTCCACCAACCGCCGCGTCAGGTAGCCGGAATCCGCCGTCTTGAGAGCGGTGTCGGCCAAGCCCTTGCGGGCGCCGTGGGTCGAAATGAAGTACTGGATGACCGTCAGGCCCTCACGGAAGTTGGCGGTAATGGGGGTCTCGATGATCTCACCCGAGGGCTTGGACATGAGACCGCGCATTCCGGCCAGCTGCCGCACCTGCTCGCGCGAGCCTCGCGCACCGGAGTCGGCCATCAGACGGATGGGGTTGAATACGCCCCCCTCGTCCTCTGCCTGCTGCATGTCGTTGAACATCTCTTCCGAGACCTTTTCGGTCACCCGGTGCCAGATGTCGATGATCTTGTTGTGACGCTCACCAGCGGTGATGACCCCACTGGTGCGTTGCTTCTCGATGTCCAGCACCTCGTTACGGGCACGGTCGATGATCGCGGTCTTCTTTTTCGGAATGACCATGTCGTCGATGCCGAACGAGACACCCGCCATGGTGGCGTAGAGGAAGCTGATCTCCTTGACCTCGTCCAACATCTTGACCGTCAGGTCGTTACCGTGCTTGATGTAGCAGTAGCCGACCAGCTCCTGCAGACCCCTCTTTTTGAGCAGTCCATTGATAAAGGGGATCTCTTCCGGCAGGTGGAGATTGAGGACGACCCGACCGACGGTGGTGTCGATAAGCTCCCTGTCCACCTCCTGAAGGTCGGCATGGAGGATTTCCTGGTCGTGATACTGGGTCTCCAGGTTGATGTACTCGCCGGTATAGCGGAGCCGGATTCGGGTCTGGGTCTCGACCAATCCCTCGTGCAATGCCAGCAGGACCGAATCGGTATCGTGAAAGACCCGGCCCTCACCCTTGGCGCCTTCTTTTCTCATCGTCAGGTAGTACCCACCCAGCACCATGTCCTGGCTGGGAACGGCCAACGGGCGCCCGTGGGCGGGGCTCAGAATGTTGTTGGCCGACAGCATCAGCACATGACTCTCGATCTGAGCCTTGGGCGAAAGCGGTACATGGACCGCCATCTGGTCGCCATCGAAGTCGGCGTTGAAAGCCGCACAGACCAGCGGATGGATCTTGATGGCCTTACCCTCGATGAGCACCGGCTCGAAAGCCTGGATGCCGAGGCGGTGAAGCGTTGGCGCACGATTCAGCAGCACCGGGTGGTCCTGGATCACCTCTTCGAGGGCATCCCAGACCGCCTCCTCTTCGCGCTCCACCATCTCCTTGGCGGCCTTGATGGTGCCGACCAGCTCCTTGCTCTCCAAGCTGTTGTAGATAAAGGGCTTGAACAGCTCCAGCGCCATCTTTTTTGGCAGACCGCACTGGTTGATCTTGAGCTCCGGACCGACCACGATTACCGAGCGCCCCGAGTAGTCGACGCGCTTGCCCAGCAGGTTCTGGCGAAAGCGACCCTGCTTGCCCTTGAGGGTGTCGGAGAGCGATTTGAGCGGCCGATTGTTGGAGCCCTTGAGGACCCGACCGCGGCGACCATTGTCG
>CALILB010000220.1 GCA_938016625.1 uncultured bacterium
CGTGGCCGTGGTCGAAAACGCCTCCTATCTGGAGAAGATCGAAGCCGTGTGGGATCAGCTCCCGCAGCTGCGGACCATCGTTCTCATGGAGGGCTCGAGCGATCACGACAAGGTCCTGTCATGGGAGGAGTTTCTCGAGTCCGCCGCCCAGGTCCCCGCAGACCGGCTAAAAGAGCGAATTGCCGCCCAGCAGCCGCACGACCTGTGCACGCTCATTTACACCTCCGGCACCACCGGCGAACCCAAGGGTGTGATGCTCAGCCACCACAACATCATCTGGATCGGCGAGCAAGTAAGAAAGACCTTTGGCATCGGGCGCACCGAGAGTGTGCTCAGCTATCTGCCGCTCAGCCACATCGCCGAGCAGGTCATCTCTCTCCACGGGCCGATGGCTGGTGGGGCCTGCAGCTGGTTTGCCGAGAGCCTCGAGAAGCTGGGCGAGAACCTCCGCGAGGTGCGACCCCACTTCTTCTTTGGTGTGCCGCGGGTGTGGGAGAAGATCCAGGCCGGGATCGAGGCTGCCGGGGCTCAGAACCCCCCTTTGAAAAAGAAGATCGCCGCCTGGGCGCGTCGCCAGGGCCTTGCCGGTGGCTACGCCGACCAGAGGGAAGAGAGCAAACCGGTCTTGTATGGGCTGGCCGACAAACTGGTCTTCTCCAAGGTGCGGGCCAAGCTGGGACTCGACCGAGCCAGACTCTGTATCACTTCGGCCGCCCCCATCTCACTGCATACCCTCGAGTTCTTTCTCAGCCTCGGGATTCCGATCCTCGAGGTCTACGGAATGAGTGAGTGCACGGGACCCACGACCTTCTCCGAGCCCGATCGCTACCGCACCGGCAAAGCCGGCTACGCCATCCCGGGGACCGACCTCAGGGTTGCCTCCGACGGCGAGATATGGATGCGGGGTCCCCACGTCTTTCTGGGCTATTACCGGAATCCAGAGGCGACAGCGGAGACGGTCGACAATGACGGCTGGCTTCATTCGGGTGACATCGGTGAGCTCGACAAAGAGGGCTTCTTGCGTATTACCGACCGCAAGAAGGAGCTCATCATTACCTCCGGCGGGAAGAACGTGGCGCCCCAGTTGGTCGAAGCACAGCTGAAGACGATCAAGGGAGTGGCTCTTGCGGCGGTGATCGGCGACAGCCGGAACTACCTCTCCGCGATCCTGACCCTCGACCCCGAGACCGTCGACCAGCAGGCGGCGATCCTGGGCAGCCCGGCCGAGGACGCGGAGGCGGCGGCCAAGTGTCCGGTATTCAGGAAGTTCTTCGAATCGGAAGTCGAAAGGGTCAATGAAAAGCTGGCCAGCTTCGAGGGCGTCAAGCGGTTTATCGTCCTCCCCGAGCCCTTCTCGATCGAGGGCGGAGAGCTCACACCCACCATGAAGCTCAAGCGGCGGGTCGTCAACGAGAAGTACGCCAGGGAGATCGACGAGCTCTACGCTGCCAAAGACTAGTCCCCGTCGGGCTCAGGAGAACGCAGATGTCGATAGCCCCGATTCCAGTAGACCAGGGGCTCGGCATCGGGATACGGGACCTTGCTGGCTAACACTTCACCGACATAGGCCGTATGGGTCCCCGCCTGGAAACGGTCGTGGATCGAGCAGTCGAGCCAGGCCAGGGCATCGGCCAGCACCGGAGCGCCGGTGACGGCGGTCGTCCACTTACCCTCGGCGAATCGATCCTCGTCCTTCACCCAGGCAAAGCGGTTGGACAGCTCCGCCTGCTCCTGGCGGAGGATATTCACGGCAAAGGTAGCGCCGTCGGTCTCGAGCAGCTGGTAGGCCCGATGACGGTGATCCACCATGATGGTGACCAGGGGTGGATCGGGTGAGACCGAGGCAAAGGCCGAGATGGTAAGCCCATGAACGTGGTCTTCCGTCTTGATGGTGACGATGGTCACCCCCGAAGGAAAGTGCCGCAGGGCCTCGCGAAAATCTTCCGATGAGATGGACATGGGCCGTTACCGAGAGACCTGGGCGGGCTCTTTTTGACTGTAGGTGGTGGCTACATAGTCGTCGATGATCTTGCGAAAGGCCTCTGCCAGCTCCCCGTAAGTGCCACGCAAGGTCGTGAACTGTTGGCCATCCACATAGACGGGACAGTGCGGTTCCTCACCGGTACCCGGCAGACTGATACCGATATTGGCCGACTTCGACTCCCCCGGACCGTTGACCACACACCCCATCACCGCCACGGTCATCTCCTCGACGCCTTCGTAGAGCCGCTTCCACTCCGGCATGCTCTCCCTGACGTAGTCCTGGACCCTTTCGGCCAGCTCCTGAAAGGTCGTGCTCGTGGTACGGCCGCAACCGGGACAGGCCGTGATGCTGGGCGCAAAAGACCGCAGACCCAGCGCCTGGAGGAGCTCCATACAAGCGTAGACCTCCTCCCGTCGATCTCCCCCCGGTCTGGGGGTCAAGGAGATCCGGATGGTGTCGCCGATACCCTCGTCGAGGAGAATGCCCATGGCCGAGGCCGACCAGACGACCCCCTTGATACCCATGCCGGCCTCGGTCAGACCCAGATGCAGCGGTTGCCGCGTCGCGGTGGCCAGGCGACGGTAGACCTCGATCAGATCACGCGGCCGCGAGACCTTGCACGAGATGATGATCTGTTCCTCCGTCAGCCCGCTGTCCAGCGCCATGGCCGTCGACTCCAGCGCCGAGATCAGCATGCAGTCGTTGACGATCTCCTCCGATGTCTTGCCGAGATCGTGGTCGGTGTTCTCCTGCATCTTGGCCACCACCAGCTCTTGATTGAGCGAGCCGGCATTGACGCCGATTCTGACCGGTTTGGAGTGCTTGGCCGCCACCTCACAGATGGTGGCGAAATTCTCATCGCGCCGGCTGCCGGCACCGACATTACCCGGATTGATGCGGTACTTGTCCAAGGCCATGGCACAGTCCGGAAAGCGACTCAAAAGGACGTGCCCGTTGTAGTGGAAATCGCCGATCAGCGGGACTTCGCACCCCTCCGCGAGCAGGCGCCGCTTGATCTCGGGGACCGCCTGGGCGGCCTCTTCGACATTGACCGTAATGCGAACCAGCTCCGAGCCCGCCCGGGCCAGCTCGAGACACTGGTTGGTGGTCGACTCGATGTCGGCGGTGTCGGTATTGGACATCGACTGGACGACAACCGGCGCGCCGCCACCGACCTGGATATTTCCGACCTGGACCCCTATCGTGGAACGATTCATGACGCCAAAACCCCTCGGGAATTGCGGCCAGATCATAGCACCACGGCCTTTGCCGGCTGGTTTTTTGCCCGTGCCGAGTGAGTCCATTGTTGGTGAAAAGTCGCTCTAGGTGTAAAATCCGTGGTTCACGCCAAAGGGGGGGTCCTCCCATGTGCGCCACACCCCATGAGATCACGCTAGAAATTCGACCGACAGCCCGCTTCGACGTCATCGACGTCACCCAGCAGCTGGCCAGCGATCTGGAGGACTTCCTTGCGGAGTACCGGCGGTCTCTTTATTGCTCGTACCACACCACCGCAGGGTATCTCGAGCAGAGCCTCTGCGCCCGGCTCAACCACAGCCGCGAGCGTCTCGACTCGTTTCTCCACCTGTTCAGACATCTCTTCCCGCCCGACGCCAACTACGAGCACGACAAGCTCCACCTGCGGCACGAGCTGAGCGACGAGCAGCGGCAAACCGAGCCCAAGAACGCGGATTCCCACCTCGCCTTCATCGGCGGTGGGCTGAAGAATTGCGTCACCTACGTCAACCACAATCCGGACACGCCGGTCTACTTCATCGATCTCGACGGCGTCTCCGAGCACGGCGCGCGAACTCGACGCACCACCGTCTTGGGTTACGACCGTGAAGAGTTGGTCGGGGAGCTCGA
>CALILB010000221.1 GCA_938016625.1 uncultured bacterium
CAGGAGAGCCGCTCCATCCTCGATCTCGAGAACGGCTGGCTGGTGAGCGAGAACACCAATCGCTTCCCGACCTTTGTCTTCTCCAACCGCACCATCATCAAGGGCGATGAAAAGTACGCCGTCAACCTGGTGAATCGGACGTTCCAGCCGAACGAGAACCTCGAGGCTGTCAACTTCGGCTTCATGCATCGGCTCTTCCCGCCGCTGATGCTGCGCAAGGCCCTGCAGCAGGCGACCTCGCTGCGTCGGCTGGGATCGACCGATCTAGCGGGTCGCCCACACGAAGTGCTCACTTTCGCTTGGGACAACGGTCAGGCGGTAACTCTATTCATCGATGCAAAGAGTCACCTGTTGACCAAGTACGAGTTGCTGTTCCCCGATGCCCTCACCGGCGATGCGGCGGCGGAGATCTGGTTCCAGGACTATCGAGAGCTGGACGGCCTCCAGGTGCCGAGCGGCTTCACCTGGTACCTGGCTGGTGATCTCATTGGTGAGCTGGAGTACGACTCGGTGAAGATCGACCAGCCGGTGGACGAGATGGTCTACGCGGTGCCCGACGGCTACACCGAGACCGATCCACCACCCACCGATCTGCCCAAAGTCACCGAGCTCGCCCCGGATGTCTTCATCGTCGAAGGTCTGGCCAACGGAGGCTACAACGTGCTGTTTGTCGCCTTTGACGACTACATTGTGGTGATGGATGCTCCCATCAGCAGCGCTGTATCCTCACAAGCCATCGCTCAAATCAAGGAGACGGTGCCTGACAAGCCCATCCGCTACCTGGTCCTCAGTCATCACCACGAGGATCACTCGGGCGGTATGAGGGCCTTTGTCGCCGAGGGTGCCACCATTGTCACCACCGACGCCAACAGGGCCTTCTTTGAGCAGATGACCTCGGGCACCCGTTCACTGGCGGCCGATGCTCTTTCTCGCGAACCGCAAAAACCGAACTTCGAATTTGTTGCTGGCAAGAGGATCTTCGAGGACAAGGCACACCGCATCGAGATCATCGACATCGGCCCGAACCCTCACGCCGAAGAGCTCTTCGTCGCCTATCTGCCCAAAGAGAAGATACTTTTCGAAGCCGACCTACTGACGGTCCCGCGGAGCGGCCCCATCTTGCCCGCCAACGAGGCGACCATCCACTTTGCCAAGGCTATCGATGAGCTGGATCTCGAGGTGGACACACTCGTGGGAGTCCACGGCACCGTCGGCTCGGTGAGCGACCTGGAGAGGGCCTTGGCTGCAGGCGAGGCGCAGTAAGCGGGTAGTGGCCTCGGTACCAAGGCATCTGCCTACCGGCTCGGCCACTGGTTCTCGATTCGATCGAAGGGCGTTTCGGTCCGCTCGCCGGCGTATTGGCTGGGGGAGTACCCCATGCCGTAGGAGTTGTGGTGTGTGGTCTCCTCGACGTTCATGGCAACCACTCGGCCGTAGCGCTCGATCGCCTTCTCGCGTCGACCGAGAAGATCGAGCATGTGGCCCTGCCAGATCAGTCCGACGGCCTCCCAGTCAGGATTCCCTTCTGCCAAAGCCACTTGTTCCATTCTTTCGAAGGCGCGGAGGGCCTCCTCGTAGTCCTCGACATCGTAGAGCGCAAAGCCTATGCGTAGGAGGTTGAGCGGCTTGTCGAGCTCCCCGAGCCAGTCCTTCTTGTACTTCTCGACCAGCTTTTGGCTCGAGCTCAGACCCCAACCCACTGAACGGACGGCGTACTCTGGAGTTTCTACTTTCCCTTCTTCCCAGCCGGTAAGGGCTTGTCGGTAGGTGGCGACATCGACTCGAGACACCGGCTGCAGGTTGCGCACGAACTCCTCGATCACACCAAATAGCTTGTCGGGCTCCTCCTTGTAGATGCTGTGCCCGGAGTTGTCGAACATGACCGACCTGGCGTGCGGATGATTCCCCATCAGAATCTCCGGCTTCGACTCGCCCCAGGTCAGGTCCCACTTGCCTTCGAGGATCAGAGTTGGAATGGGATTCTCTTCAAATGCACCTGTCAGGTCGACTTGTCCCCTGCTCGCACCCATGATCGAGTTGAAATCCTTGTCGTTGTCCCATTCGTAGAGTGCGATTTGGGCCAACCGTTCCGGTGAGGGTTTGTAGAATTGCTGACGTTTCCAATCGCCATTGAGAAAATTGTTGTAGAGCAGGATCTGCAGATGCTCTCGTCGGGTTATCTCCATCTTCTTGGAATAGTCCCGAGCCTGTTGCCGGATCTCCTCGAGACGTGTCCGCTCCTCATCCGTGATGAACTCGTACTGCCGCGAGTTCCCCAGGTCGGCCCACATCCCCGGCAATGCGCTCATCAGAACCAAGCCGGCCACGTGCTCCGGATGGCGGATGGTGTAGAGCTGGCCCAAAAAGCCGCCATACGAGTAGCCGAGCACCACCCACTTGTCGACACCCAGGTCGCGGCGCAGCGCATCGAGGTCGGCAACCGCTTGCTCCACCGAGTACCCGTTCTCGCCGGGCTCGAAGTCCGATAGCCCACATCCTCGTTGGTCGTAGTAGATGACACGCGCATAGTCCTTGGCGCGTGAGAACCAGGGATGGAAGTAGTGGTGGGTGCCACCCGGCCCCCCATTGATCAGGACCAGCGGTACGCCGCTGCCTTCGACTTCCACAAAGAGCTCGGCGTCACCGACGTCGACTCGGCGCCTCTCGAGATGCAGACGGTCACACCAGCGGGGAACCGCTGGGATATTGGTAACCAGTTCCGGCTCGATATAGACAACCCTGTCCAGAACGGTTTCCCTGTTCTCCGGCTCGCCGCCCAGAATCTCGTCGTCCGCAACCAACGGTAGAGAGAAGGTTGTCGCCAGCAGAGCGACGGCTCCAACCCTGAAGATTCGATGGCTTCTCATTGAGTCCCCCCTTGCACCAAAGCACACTGCTGTCGACGGCGTCGTATCGCCGTCGATCTGTTGGACACCCAAGAACTCGCCAGAGTTTAGTCGATCAGAGGCCCATCTTGGACACGTTCCACAGCGCAAGAGCTTTGCCAAACGTACAATCGAAGTCGGGGGAGTTGCGGATCGATTCGAGTTATCTCCAGGGTGCCGGCCGCCGGGAGGCCCGACAACCATGGTGCCGTCA
>CALILB010000222.1 GCA_938016625.1 uncultured bacterium
TCGAGGTTCGCGTAGCGCACCTCGAATCCCTGACGGCGCGCCATCTATTCTTCACCCAACGCCGGCCACCAGCAGCTCGTCGATCGCCGAGATCGCCGTTTCGAGTCGGTCGCCGCGTGGTCCGCGAATCTCGGTGAATTCGAGACGACGATCGATCAGGGCCTGGCGGAAAAGCTGCTGCATCTCTTCGCGGCGGTCACCTCGGTCGCGCTGGTCGCCATCCGGGACCCACGGCACATCGATGTCGGCGAGAAGGTAGAGGTCGGCCGCACGCGCGCGCAGCACGTACTCGATCCACTGGGGACAGCTTCCATAGTAGTGCCGGCTGTAGACCACCGTGCTGAGCAGGTCGGTGTCCTGGACGAGCAGACGCGAGGCTTCGGCGGCCGGCCTGTTCTCCAGCTCGATCTGGCCGCGGGCGATGGCTTCAACGTCCCGGTACTCGGGAGCTGCTCCTTTTTCACTCACGTACTGGCGTACATACTCCGGAACAAACACCGAACCGTAGTGCTCGGCGAGCGCCTCGGCCAGGGTCGTCTTACCGGTGCATTCCGAGCCGGTGACGACCACTCTCAACATCAGACCGCCTCCGTCTCCGGCTGACTTATGACATCACCCATCGATCGGCGCCACTCGACAAAACCCAGCACGGCGAGACACAGAAAGACCGCATACAACCCGGCCGTCGGATAGAGCCCTTTGTACAGAAACATACCGACATAGAAAACGTCCACCGCCAGCCACACCAGCCAGGCTTCGAGCAGCTTTCGGGTCTGCATCCACTGAGCGACGATGCTGAATGAAGTGAGAATGGAGTCCATGAACGGAAGCGAGGCGTCGGTCAGGCGGCTCAGGGTATGTCCGAGGAATACGCCGGCCAGCGCCCCGATCGTCACCAGCACCAACTTCGCCTTGGTCGACGCCCGCGACACCTCCAGCTCACCGTGCTCCTCGCCACCGTGAAGCCACGCCCACCAGCCGTAGATCGCGAGACCAAAGTAGAGGGCCTGCAATCCCATGTCCGCATACAGCTTGGCGTTGTAGAAGACGAGGGCGTAGAGCGTGACACTCACCATACCCAGCGGCCAGCACCAGATGATCTGACGCGTCGTCAGGTAGACAGCCACCAGGGTGAGAACGACGGCAAGCAGCTCGATGGAGATCATGACCCTACCAAGCAGGCCTCAGAGATCGAGCTCCAGCGACACGACGACGTTGCGGGTGGCGAGTGGGTAGTAGAACGGGATGCCGTCGAGCGAGTCCCCTCCACTGTTGCTCCGGTTGATGAACTGATAGCTGTAACCGCTCGGGTACTGGTCCTGGTTGTCGATGAGATTGTTGACAAAGAGAACAATCCTGGGCTGTGCCGCCGACCACCAGCGCCCCAGACCAACCGACGCTCGAAGATCCAGGTTGGTGTAGGCGGGCAGCCGAAACTCGTCGAGACCGGTGTTGTCGAGGTGGGAATCGGCGACATACCGACCCATCAGCGCCACGCTGATCTCTCGCCGCGCCCACTCGGCTCCCAGATTGACGACAACATCGGGTGTCAACAGCGGCGGCACGTCTTTGTAGGTGATCGGCTCGCTGCCGATCCACGCCCCTTGCTCGTCGTAGACATCGTAGAACTGGGTCCACTCGCTGATCCGGTTGCGGCTCAGATTGGCGCTTTGGATAAGAGACCAGCTCGGGCTCATCTTCCATCTGAGGTCCGTCTCGAGTCCACGGCGATAGGAGTCCTCCACGTTCACCCGCAAGGGCAGACCGATCTCGGAGAGCTCACCGGTCAAGGCGATCTCGTTGGTGAATTCCATGGCGTAGAGGTTGGCCTGGAGAGCCAGCCGTGGGGTGTTGAGATCGACACCGAGCTCGAAATCGAGCACCTCTTCCGGTCGCACCGCCTCGAGGTCGTGGGGAACCGTGGCGTTGTCCTCACCCAGCAGCAGATCCATTCGTGAGGGCTCGCGTTGTGCTCTGCCAAGCGAGGCGTAGACGCTCATCTGCGGTGATACCACACGACGAACACCGATCTTTGGATCGAAGAAGCTCCAGTCGACCGAGCCGAGATTGACATCCCCTTCATAGGAGAACTCGGCCCAGCGCAGTTGGAGGTCACCAAACAACAGCCAACTCCCCAGCCGGTACTCGATCTTGCCAAAAGCGTTGGCCGTCTTTTTGAACCCGGTGTTCTTGTAGATTCGGCTCCCCTCCGTGTCCAGGGTGTGGTCACCACTAAAGTCGTTGTAATGGACCCCCAGAGTGGTCGAGAGATGGTCGCTGCTCTTGCTGACCGTGACCATGGTGCCGACAAAGGCCTGATCGATGCCAAATTGGAGGAGCTCGGCTTTAGTCTCCGGGTCGTCCCAGAGGCGGAACCAACCGTCGGCCCCGTTGTAGTAGAGCGAGGCCGTCAGCAGCGTCTCATCACCAAACGCACGGGTGTATTGAAGCTGAGCGAAGTCCTGACCAAAGTCATCGCGCTCTTCCTCGTCGAGCGGATTGAAGCGCCGATTCTCGCTCAGGGTCTCGGGATCAACGGCGAGAAAGGCCAGCTGGGTTTCGACGTTGCCAAAGAACGACACCAGCTTCAGAGACGACCGCTCGCCCTGCCAGCCGGTGTTGAAGAAGAGAGTGCTCTGTCTGGTTCCGGAGTTGTCCCGATAGCCGTCGGTGTCCGCATAGGAGAATCTGCCGGCTACGGAGACTCCTTTGTCGAGGACACCCGACTCGTAGGCCACCGATGCGCGCTTTGTGTCGTAGGAGCCGAGGACCAGCCGCAGATCGCCGCCCCTGGTCGGTGATGGCGGGCCGCTCGCAAAGTTGACTGACCCCCCGTACGAGGGCGAGCCGACCGAAGAGGTGCCGACACCGCGCTGGATCTGGATGCTGTCGACGGTGTTGGAGAAGTCGTGAAAATTGTTGAAGTAGACCGCGTGCTCCGCGGGATCGTTGAGCGGCGCTCCGTCGAAAGTCATATTGATCCGGGTCTGCTGGATCCCCCTCATACTGAAATAGGAGTAGTTGGAGCCGATACCCGAATCGGAGTACCAGGTCATCGCGGGGGTGTACTGGAGCAGCGCCGGAGCATCCTGGCCGTAGCTCAGAGTCTCGATCTCCTCGCGATCCATATTGCGTTTGGTCACCGGCACCTCGTCCCCGGCTCGAATTCCGATCACCGTGATCGTCTCTTCGACCGCAGCCGCCGCCTCGAATCGAATCACGAGCTCCTGGCTCTCGTCGCCAACCGTAACCGGATATCGCATCGCCTGATAAGCCGGGTGGGTCACCTCGAGCTCCCACTCTCCGGGCTCCACCACGATCGAGAAGCGGCCGTTCTCGTCGGTGACCACGGGCTCCCGACCGTCGACGGCAACCCAGGCCCCGGTCACGGGATCTCCCGTCGGAGCCAGAACGACACCGTCGAGCCCGAATCCGCTCCGGGCAGCGGCACCGGAAGAGATTGTCACGGCCAGCAACGCCGCCAAGGCGAGCCAACGCGGCAACGCCGCCGGAAATCTCGATCTCCTGCCAGCAAATCGTCTAGTCTGTGAGCAAATCATTGCCGGTCTCCTCGGCCTGGAGTGACCGACTCGAATCGAGCTTGAGACTTCTTCGAATCTGCTGCGGGGTACGTGGCTGCCGTTCCCTACGCCGGTATGATCCGGATCAGGTTCGAGGGTGTGATCTCAGGCCGTCTGGCCACCCCTAGGCCTACTGTCACCTGACAGTCTGTACGTTTACACCCAATGGGTCAAGCGCGAGCGTGTCCCCTGGAAACGTCACCGCGGCACTCGTTACGACACCCGACACTGACAATTTGTGTTATTTATTCGGCTTTTACTCCCGGAATCTCTTCTATCATAGCTGTCTTTCTCGGTGGCACGAGATGTGCTGTGTAATCAATCTGGAAACAGCAGGTCCTCAAACCGATCGAGGAGACTTGCCGATGAGAGACGCCCAGAGTCACGTTCATGTCTGCGCCGATTGCGGCATCCCCACCGAGAGCTTTCTTTGCGAGCGCTGTGCAGAGATCTGCGAGGCCCTCACCGCCGAGGGCAAGTACTACGCCTACAAGACCGGCCAGCTCGATCCCAGCGAGCTGCCCGCTGACCTCTCGGCCGAGATTTTGGAGTCCATGAAGGTCCGCAACCGGATGCGTACTCACTAGACAAGCCTGCCGGCCGATTCAAAAACATAAGCTGTTACCAGTTCAAAAAAGCGTATTTTTGCTCGTGGTAATCTCGGGCCAGCAATGCTGCCCAAAAAAGCCCGCAGAGAAGAAGTCTTCGAGCAGCTCGAAAGCGCAGGGGGCCTGCAGCCGGGCAATGTCGGCAAGGTCCACCGCGAGACCGGCGTCCCAGCGGCTGACATCTTCGGTGTCGCCACCTTCTACAGCCTGCTGGCCGAGCCGGACGCCGGTGTCCGCGTCTGTACAGGCCTGACGTGCAAGCTGGCCGGCGCCGACCGGCTGCTGGCGGACCTCGAAACCGAGGGGACCCCAGCCACCTCCTACTCCTGTCTGGGACGCTGCGACATGGCCCCGGCCAGCTGGGATCCCGAAGGCGATCCGGCCACCACCGAGCCAGCCTTCTCGCCCAGCCATCCCGACTTTGCCATCGATCTGCTGGCGGCGGAGACCGACACCTACTCCGCGCTGAGGCTCGTACACGACAAGGGAGCCGAGTGGGCGCTCGACGAGGTCGAGGCGTCGGGTCTCACCGGTCGTGGCGGTGCCGGCTTCCCCGCCCACATCAAGTGGCGGGCCGTCCGTGGCCAGGAGGTGACCGAGCGCTACATCGTGCTCAACGCCGACGAGGGAGAGCCCGGCACCTTCAAGGATCGGGAGGTCATCCTCCGCCGACCCCACCTGGTGATCGAGGGGCTGGCGATCGCGGCACGCTGCCTCGAAGCCCAGGACATCTATGCCTACGTCCGGGGTGAGTTCGGACAAGTCAAGGCCTCGCTCATGGCGGCCCTCGACGAGGCCAGGGCCCGGGGCGAGCTCGACGACGATGTGCGCTGGCACTTTGTCGATGGCCACGGCGCTTATATATGCGGCGAGGAGACGGCGCTACTCGAGGCGCTCGAGGGCAAACGCGGGATGCCGCGGATGAAGCCCCCCTACCCCGTCGAAGTGGGATTTCGGGGCAAGCCGACCCTGATCCAGAACGTCGAGTCGATCGCCTGTATACCGGCCATCCTCGAGCGTGGCGGCGAGTGGTTCAAGCAGGCCGGCCGCACCGAGCCCGGATCCAAGCTCTACTGCCTCTCAGGTCACGTCGAGCGCCCGGGAGTCTACGAGGCCCCGATGGGTATCACCCTGCGCGAGCTGCTGGAGCAGGCCGGTGGTGTGACCGGAACCATAAAGGCGTTCTCGCCGGGTGGTGCTTCGAGCGGTTTTCTGCCGGCCGACCAAATCGACCTCCCGATGGATTTCAAATCGCTGCGCGAGGCGGGCAGCATGCTGGGCTCGGCCGGCGTGGTGGTGCTGAACGACACCACCGACATGGTGGAGGCAGCCCTCACCCAGGCGGTCTTCTTCGAGGACGAGTCGTGTGGCCAGTGCTCCCCCTGCCGGATCGGCACCCAGATCGTGCGCCAGGCCCTCGAGCGTTACCGCGGCGGCGACGGCGACGCTCTGGCCTTCATCCGCGAGGTCGCCTGGGGGATGCGCGAGGCCAGCATCTGTGGTCTGGGTCAGGCCGCTTCCTTACCGCTGACCAGCGCCATGAAGTACTTCCCGCAAGAGTTCGGAGACGATAATGAGTGACGCCAAGTTCGTGGTGATCGACGGCAACGAGCTCAGCTTCGAGCCCGGGGAGACCATTCTGGAGGCGGCCCGGCGTGCCGAGATCGAGATTCCGACTCTCTGCTACGACGACCGGCTGACACCGGCCGGAGCCTGCCGGATCTGTCTGGTCGAGGTCGACGGTGCACCGCTCATGCAGCCGGCCTGCGCCACCCGAGCTACCGCCGAGATGGTGGTGCGGACCAACACCCAACGGGTCGACCGCAATCGCAAGTTCATCCTCTCGCTCCACCTGGCCGACACCATCCAGGATCGCGAGATCGCCGAGGACAACAACCCCTCCCGGGTCCACGAGCTGGCGGAGACTTACGGCACGGCCGGTGAATGGACCTCGGTTGTCAGCCCCCGTCAGGGCCGTCCACAAGACACCAATCGCTTTATCGAGTTTCGAGCCGATCGCTGTATCGCCTGCTCGCTCTGCACCCGCTACTGCAACGAGGTCGAGGCCGTAAGCGCCATCACCCTGGCGTATCGCGGCGCCCACACCACCATCGCCACCGCCGACGACCAGAGCCTGACCGACACCACCTGCGAGCTTTGCGGCGGCTGTGTCGATGTCTGCCCCACCGGCGCCATGACCGAAAAGCAGGCGTTGGAGTGGGGCAAGCCGGAGCGCGAGCTCGAGAAGGTGCGCTCCACCTGCAACTTTTGTGGTGTCGGTTGTCAGGTCGATCTCAATGTGGACCGCGAGGCCAACCGGGTGGTCAAGGTCACCAGCCCACCACCGGGGACCACCGTCAACGACGGCAACCTCTGTGTGAAGGGCCGCTTTGCCAACGATTTCATCCACCACCCGGACCGGCTTACCGAGCCACTGGTCCGCGACAACGGCGAGCTCAGACCTGCCACCTGGGACGAGGCGCTCGACCGGGTGGCCACGGGTCTCGCCGGGGTCAAGGAGCGCCACGGCAACGACGCTCTGGCCTTTATCAGCTCCAGCCGCTGCACCAAGGAAGAGAACTACCTGATGCAGAAACTGGCGCGCGCGGCCTTTCAGACCCACAACGTCCATCAATGCGCAGCCACGTGACATGCCCCCACGGTCGCCGGTCTGGTGACCACCTACGGAGCCGGGGCGATGACCAACTCGATCCCCGAGATCCGCGACGCCGATTTTCTGTTTGTCACCGGCTCCAACACCACCGAGGCCCACCCCATCATCGCCATGGAGATGAAGCGGGCGGTGCAGCGGGGCGCCCGGCTGGCGGTCAGCGATCCGCGGGCCATCTGGATGACCGAGATCGCCGACTGGCACATGCAGATCAAGCCGGGCAGCGATGTGTGGCTACTCAATGCCATGGCCCACGTGATCGTCAGCGAGGGGCTGGAGAACCGGGAGTGGATCGAAGCCAACACCGAAGACTTCGACGCGGTGCGTGACACCGTTCTGCGCTACCCGCCCGAAGAGGCGGAGAAGGTCACCGGGGTGCCGGCCGAGATGATCCGTGAGGTGGCCCGCGCCTACGCCACCACCGAGAAAGCAGGCATCTACTACACGCTGGGGATCACCGAGCACACCTGTGGCACCGACAACGTCTATGCGCTCTCCAACCTGGTGCTGATGACCGGTCATCTGGGGATCCGCTCGGCGGGGATGAATCCCTTGCGCGGCCAGAACAACGTCCAGGGGGCCAACGACGCGGGCGCCACACCGGTCTTCTACCCCGGCTATCAGCGGGCCGAAGAGCCCGAGGTGCGAGAGAAGTTCGGCCGCGCCTGGGGTGTCGAGCAGTCGACCACCCGTGGCCTCAACCTCAACGAGATGATGAAGGTCGTGGGCAAGACCATCCAAGGTATCTATCTCATGGGTGAGGACATCGTCATGTCCGAGCCCAATGTCGGCAAGCTCGAGGAAGCCCTCAACGACATCGACTTCCTCGTCGTCCAAGACATCTTTCTCAACGAGACCTGTCGCTACGCCGACGTGGTCCTGCCGGCCACCTGTTTTGCCGAAAAGGATGGCGTCTTTACCAACTCCGACCGCCGGGTCCAACTCGTGCGCAAGGCGGTCGAGCCCCCGGGGCGAGCCCGTACCGACTGGGAAATCCTGCTCGAGGTGATGAAGCGCTGCGGTCTGCAGCAGCCCGACTATGCCGGGCCGGCCGAGATCTACGCCGAGATG
>CALILB010000223.1 GCA_938016625.1 uncultured bacterium
GCGCGAGGATCGAGACCAGCAGGAGCATCCGAAACAGGAAGCCCGGGAAGTACTCCCGGCCCCGGCTGCGGCGCTCCGCCGGTCCGGTGCCTCGCCAACCGCCGGGAACTCCACGCCATACCAGCAACGCCCAGACCACGAAACCGACCCAGTAGAGGGTCCGACGGTGCCACACTCGGCCCAGGGCAACGAGGTAGACGTCCTCGTCAGCCGGACGGCCAGCCAGTCCGTCGAGGCGACGCGCCGTCGCCGCCAGGGCCCTGGACCACTCGCCCAGACGTATCCGATCGAGACGCTCGCCACGATCTCCCGGTCGGTGGTATTCAGGATCGAAGCTGCTGAACGAGGCATCCGAGACCAGCACAGAGGGGATGCCGGCCGCCAGAAAACTGTCGCTGTCGGCAACAAAGAGGGCCCGGCTCGAACGCATGGTCAGCTGCCCAAGGACGGAGAACCAGGGATCGATCACCGACAGTGGTCGGTCGCTGTCCTCGGTGGCGGCGACCACCGCGTGAATCAGCCAGGCGGGTGTCAGCGCCCACCTCTCGGTACCGGCGACGGGAAGCGTGTGGATCACCGAGCCGCGACTCCCCTCCCACCCCACCAGGTCCACGTTGACATTCGCCAGGATCCGGTCCCGCTCGGCTGTCGTCCGGCTTGCCACCCAATCGCGACTGCCGGCAAGCTCCTCTTCTTCGCCGTCGAAGAGCACCACACGCACCGTGTGTCGAAGAGGAGTACGACTTAGGTCGGCGATGGCGGCCAGGATCACCGCACAGCCGGCGGCGTCGTCCGCGGCCCCCGGGCTCTTCTCTACCGTGTCGTAGTGAGCGCTCAGCAGAATCTCGGTGTCATCGTGGCCCCGAAGCACTCCCGTCAGATTGCCGAGGTGTGAGCCCTCGACCGGGTCCAACCGGCGAACCTCCTCGAGGCCCGCCCTCTCCATCGCCGCCAGCAGATAGTCGACGACTTCGGGTCGCTGGGGCCGGCCTGAGGGCCGTGGTCCGAGCCGCGCGAGATCCGCGGCGATGTCGAAAGGCTCCGCCGGGGCGCCGCCGACCGCGCCCGCGACGAGCATCAGGACGACGGTCGTCAACAGGAGCGGTTTTGCCAGGAATGGATTCCGATCGGTCAAGGGATGCCGTAGCGCCGCCGTTTTTCCCACAGCGTCTTGCGGCTGATGCCCAATACCTCGGCGGCCCGGCCCTGATGCCCTCTGGTATGTGCCAGGGCGCGAATGATCTGTCGCTTCTCGACCTCCGCCAGCGATTCGGGCCCGCCGTGACTGTCGCTCGGGCCGGGGGGATCGAGGGCACCTTCGCCCTGCAGGATCACGGCCCTCTCCAGCACATTCTTGAGCTCCCGGAGGTTCCCCGGCCACGAGTACTCCGCCATCCAGGCACGAGCCGCGGGGGCGATCTCGAGCCGGCCCACACCAAAGCGCACTTGCAGATCGGCCAGAAACGACTCGAGCAGCGGGTCGAGGTCTTCCCTGCGCTGTCTTAGCGGCGGCAGGCGGACGGTTACCACTTCGAGCCGGTAGAAGAGATCTTTGCGAAAGGTGCCGCGGGTGACACGCTGTGGCAGGTCTTCGGAGCCGATCCCCAAGAAACGCACATTGGAGCGGGTGTCCGTTCCACCCAGCGGTGTAAAGCGCTGCTCCGACAGCAGCCGCAGCAGCTTTGGCTGCGAGGTGACGGGAATCTCTTCGACGTGATCCAGCAACAGGGTGCCGCCGTCGGCATGGAGCACTTTCCCTTCTACCGAAGCTTCGGCGCCGGTAAATGCACCCACCCGGTGTCCAAAGAACTCGGACTCGAAAAGCGTGCTGGGAATCAGCCCGATGTCGACTTCCACCAGGGGACCGTGGGCACGGGCGCTCGACTGGTGGAGGACCCGCGCCAGGGTCGAGCGGCCACTCCCCGCCTCTCCCAGGATGAGGATTGGAGCGTCGGTGCTTGCGGCCCGCGCCACCGACTGCAAAGTCGGTCTCAGAGAGGGCGAGGATTCAGCGAGGGTGGCGAGTGGCGCGGTGGTAGTCACTTGGCAAAGTCACTGGTGACATCCGGGGCGTCCGCCCACAGCCTCTCGAGGCCGTAGAACGAGCGCGTTTCTTCGTCGAAGATATGTACAACAAAGTCCCCGTAATCCATGAGCACCCACCGGCCGTTCTTGTATCCCTCGATCTGCAGCGGCCGGACGCGCTCATCCTTCATGGTCTGCTGGACCGCATCGGCGATCGCTTGGACTTGACGTCCGCTGGTGCCGCTACAGATGAGGAAGTAGTCGGTGAAGGATGTGACCTCGCCCAGCTGCAGGACCCTGAGATCGTAGGCTTTCCGCTCTTCTGCTGCAGCGACCACCTCGCGGCATCTGGCCTCGACGTCCGGAGCGGTGGTGGGCTGGCTCTTCATCGATAGAGGGAGTACTTGCGAATGTACTTTAGCACCAAAGGCGGCACGACCCCCTCCGGAGGCTGGTCCCCGGCGCCCAAGAGCCGACGTAGATCGGTCGCCGAAATGTCCACCGGGCGATTGGTGACGAATCGTACCCGCTCGCTTCCGGCGAGCTCCCTGAGCTCGGGGGGCAGCTTCGACTGAATCTCCTCCAGCCGCCAGTCGGGTCGGACCAGAACCGCCAGCCAAGCCTCCTCGGTGAGATCCTGCCAGCGTCTCCACTCCGTCAGCTCGGCCAGATTGTCGGCCCCCAGGATGACGTGCAGTTCGGCCTCGGGATAAAGACCCCGAAAGTGCTCGACCGAATCGATGGTAAAGGCCGGCTGATCACTCGCCATCTCGAAAGGCGAGGCGTAGAAGTTCTCTTCGTCCAGCAGCGCCAGCTCCACCATGGTGAAACGGGCACGTGCCGGCGCGAACTCACGCGCCAGCTTGTGGGGGGGCACCGCCGTCGGCAGATAGATGACCCGTTCGAGACCCAGCTCGACGGCAGCCTCGCGTACAGGGTGGATGTGGCCGTAGTGAATCGGGTCGAAACTGCCGCCAAAAAGTCCGATCTTCATGCTTCCTTCTCCTGCTGCAGGCGTCGCCCGAGCTCGGCGATGAGCGCCGGTAGTCCCTGACCCGTGACCGAGCTGATCTCCAGATAGGCGTAGCCCCTTTTGTCGGCAAGCTGCTGGAGCTCATCCCGGCGCTCCTCGCGCACGGCATCCATCTTGGAGCCGACGATCAGACTCTCCTTGGCCAGCAGCTCGGAATCGAAAGCCTGCAGCTCGCGCTCGATCGTTCCCAGATCCTCGGACGCACTCTGATCAGGTGTCGAGAGATCCACGAGATGGACCAGCACCCGGCAGCGCTCGACGTGACGCAGGAATTGGGTACCCAGACCTGCCCCCTGGGCCGCACCAGCGATCAGGCCCGGGATGTCGGCGACGACAAATGGCTCCCCCCCGATCTCATCGGCCACCACCCCGAGCTGTGGAATCAGAGTTGTAAACGGGTAGTCGGCTATCTTGGGACGCGCCGCCGAGATGACGCTGATGAGGGTCGACTTACCGGCATTCGGCAGACCGACGATACCGACGTCGGCGAGCAGCTTGAGCTCCAATCGCAGCCGCCGCTCGGGTCCGGACTCCCCCGGCTCCGCATGCCTTGGTGCCTGCCGAGTCGCGCTTGTGAAGCGGGCATTGCCCCGTCCTCCGCGCCCACCTTGTGCCACTTCGAGCTTCTGGTCCTGGGCCAAAACCTCGCCCAGCATCTCGCCGGTCTCGGGGTCGAAGACCTGGGTACCCAGCGGCACTCCGATCATCAGGTCTTCCCCCGACCTGCCCGTGCGATTGGACCCTTCGCCATGGCGTCCACGCTCGGCGGCGTAGAGCGAGCGAAATCGGAGATGAAAGAGGGTGTTGAGCCCCTCTTCGCCGACAAGATAGACCGATCCACCACGGCCCCCGTCGCCACCGGAGGGCCCGCCGCGCGGAACGAACTTCTCGCGTCGGAAGGCGACACAGCCATTCCCACCACGTCCACCCTGGACATGAATGAGAGCTTCATCGATGAAGGTCAAGTCTGGGTTGCGCTCGATGCGCGAATGCTTGCGGGGGGGCCGAAGGGTACCGGACTAGTCGGCCGGAACCACATTCACAAAGGTGCCTCGCCGGCCCCGGTTCTGGAACTTGACGACGCCGTCCGCCTTGGCAAAGAGAGTGTCGTCCTTGCCCCGTCCTACGTTGACTCCGGGGAAGAACTTCGTCCCCCGCTGGCGTACCAAAATGGTTCCACCGCTAACGGCCTGACCGCCGAATCTCTTGACCCCGAGATTCTGCGGATTGGAATCGCGCCCGTTGCGACTGGATCCCTGTCCTTTTTTGTGTGCCATGACCCGATATCCTCGTCAATCAACTCTTGATGTTGTCGATTTTTACCCGCAGCAGATTCTGCCGATGACCCTGGGTACGCCGATACCCTTTGCGGCGCTTCATCTTGAAGACCTTGATCTTGGGCCCTCTGACCTCGTCCACCAGCACCCCGGTGACCTTGGCGCCCTTGACGACGGGTGAGCCGATCTTGGTCTTCTTGTCATCCGACACCACCAGCACTCGGTCGAAGTCGACCTTGCGGACTTTCTTACCGGTTACCGGCGTGATCTCCACATCGATCACATCGCCGGGCTCCACCCGGTACTGCTTTCCACCACTCTCGATTACTGCGTACATGAGCACAAATCTCCTGAATCGCCAGAACCGGCGGAGCAGGGAGGGTAGCACGTTGCCCCGGAATGGGTCAATCCACGCCTTTCGCGCTGCCGGCTCCTGCTAGACTCGGTCCCCGAAACCCGAGGAGGTCGGTGTCATGGCCGCACCCGAATACCTTGTCTGCATCAATTGCGAATCCCCCTGCTACGTCTTCGAGTGGAAGGACGACGCGCCTACCGAGGTTCTGTGCGAGGTGTGCGGCAATGAGGATATCGAGGAGTTCCTCACTCCCGAAGATTTCGATACCCTGATCGGCAGCTAAACGGGAAATTAGGGACACGTATCCGATTCTTGCCGCCGAAAGTGCAATTTCAGGGGAGATCGAAAGAATCGGTACGTGTCCCTAATTTCCCGGTCGCAGATCGGCTCCCAATCGCCTCCTCCTGAGGCTTGGCCGCCGGCAGCAGCACCCGGACCGCGGTGCCGTCACCGACCACACTCTGGACCTCGACCTCTCCGCCATGGTTTTGAGCGATGCGCTGGACCACGGCCAGGCCGAGACCCGTGCCTCCTTTGCGGGTCGAATAGAAGAGGTCGAAGATCCTGTTCAACTCTCCACGCGGGATCCCCACTCCCCGATCCCGGACTTCCAGCACCACCCGCGCGCCTTCGCGGTGAACGGAGAGCTGCACCTCTGGTTCCTTGCCGCTCTCCTCGGTGGCGAGCAGGGCGTTGTGCACCAGGTTGAGGAGCAGCTGACTCATCTGCCCCGGGTCGACTTCCACACAGGCACCGCCGCTGCGATCCTCGATCACCAGCTGCGCCCCCAGGGACCGCAGCTCCTCGGCCATGAGGTCTCGACAGCTCTCCAGTAGGGTTACCGCAGGCAGGATCTCCACCTCCAGGGGGCTGGGCTTGGCATAGGACAGAAAGTCCGTCACCAGACGTTCGAGACGCCCGATCTCGCTGCGGGTGATCGACATCAGCCGCCGATTGGAGCCGTTGCTCAGGGCTCCACCCATATCCTCTTCCAACAGCTGCATATTCAGGTTGAGGGAGTTGAGCGGATTACGGATCTCGTGCGCCAGTCCGGAAGCCAGGGTGCCGATATAGGCCATCCTCTCCGCCTCGAGGGCCTGCTCTTCGAGTCGACGCCCCCTTCTCCAGAGTCCCCAAATGATCAGGTAGGCGAGCAGCAGGACAAAGATGGTCACCACTCCGACGACGCTGATCTTTCGCACCAGCTCGCTGCGCAGGGTCTCGCTGCGTCGCTGCATCTCCTCCTGGCTGATCCCCACATGCAGGATGCCCAGCTCGCCGATCGGAACATCCAGTTTGTAGAGAGATTCGATCGGCAGATCTACCGGGTAGGTCTCTTCCCGGGTGTCCACAACGCGGGTGGGCGCCTCTCCGGTCTCGATCCGGGGCCCCGGCTCCGGCTCGAACTCCATATCCCGTTCGAACCGGTCGCGAAAGACGAGCTTGCCCTCGCGGTCCCGAATCTCGACCACCTGAAACAGCTCCTTCCGTTTCATGATCGAATCGATATAGGTCTGGATCTCCCTCTCCTTGGCGGTCGCCGTATAGAGGTCGTCACCCTCCAATTTCGCTCTCCCCTCGAGTCGCTCGGCCAGCCCTTCGGCCTCCTGACGGGTCTCGGTCAGCACCCGCTGTACCTCGCGCTCGGAGAGCGAGCGGAAGATGAGCCAGCCCAACAGACCGAGGTCGAGAAAGACGAACAGACCCAGAAGGACGGAGGCAATCAGCAACCGCCGGGGAACGCGAAATCTGCTCTTCTTATCCACGACTCAAGAATAGCACCGGGGTCTGGTGCTCATGCCCGACCTGCGTTTGACCCTCCGACAAGAGGTCCGGTAGCATGCCGCAATCCTGAAAACACCCGGTTGATATGCACTTATTGCACCACCGGAGTCTCCCCCGCGGCCGCCTCGTGGCGGCCGTCGCACTGGTAGTCGTGGCGACGGCCTGCGAGCGGCGCGTCGAGGCACCCGCGCCCGTCGCGACCTCCGTCGAGCCTCAACGGGGTGGCACGGCCGTCATCGGCAGCGGTGCCGATATCGGTGGTGTCAACGAGCTGACCTCCAGCCACTCGACCTTCAGCCGCTCGATCCTGGAAAAGCTGTTTCTACATCTGCTGGAGGAACAGCCCGACTATGCCTTGCATCCACCGACCTTTGCCCCCCAATTGGCCTCGAGCTACGAGTGGTCGGAGGATCATCTGGCTCTGACCCTCCACCTGCGGCCCGACGTCGTCTGGAGCGACGGCGTACCGGTAACCGCCGAGGACGTCCGGTGGACGTGGCAGGCGCAGATCGACCCCGTTCTGGCCTGGGAATACGCCCAGGTCAAGGAATCGATTGTCGACATGGAAATCGTCGACTCGCACACCATCAAGGTCTTGTTCAAACAGGCGACGGCCTCACTGCTTACCGACCTGAACGAAGGCGTCATCCTGCCGCGCCACGCCTGGAGCCGATTACCTTTAGCCGAGTGGAACGAGCAGGCCGGGTGGTTCCAGGAGAACCTGGTGGTCAACGGGCCCTTTACCCTGGAG
>CALILB010000224.1 GCA_938016625.1 uncultured bacterium
GACCATCATCGTCTTGATCGGGCTGTTCGTGTTGACGGCCGGCGTCACCGAGACCGGGGTGGTGGAGCGGATCGGGCTGAAGCTGGCGGCCTTTGGCAGCGATCGCCCAAAGGCAATGACCCGTATGCTGATCACCTCCGCCACCGCCATGAGCGCCTTTATCTCCAACACCATCACCACCGCCGTGCTCCTGCCGCTGACCATGGGCAGCGCCAAACGGGCCGGTGTGTCGGTGGCCAAGGTGCTGATGCCACTGGCTTATGCCTCGATCCTGGCCGGGAGTATCACCGTTATCGCCACCTCCACCAACCTGGTGATCTCGGGTGAGCTCCCCCGCTATGGTCTGGAGAAGATCGGCTTCTTCGAGCTTGCCCCGGTCGGCATCGGCATGACGGTCGTCGGTCTGGTCTATCTCCTGTTTCTTGCCCCCCGTTTTATCCCCGACCGCTTCAAGGGGGACCGGGTCGAGACCTACGGCCTGCGGAAATACATCTCCGAGATGGTGATCTCTACCGGTTCCAAGCTCGCCGGCAAGACGCTGGCCGAGAGCAAGCTCGGCGAGACCCTCGATCTGGTCGTTCTTGGAGTTCGGCGTGACGGGACCCGCGATCTTCGCCCACGCGCCAACACGGTGCTCAAGGAAGGGGATGTGCTGCTGGTCGAAGGCTCGGCCGAGGACATCCTCTCGGTCAAGGATGTGATGGGGATCGACATCCACGCCAAATTCGAGGCCCGCGACCCGGATCTCGAGTCCGAAGAGGTGCGCATGGTCGAGGTCATGGCGATGCCGGACTCGATCTGGGTCGGCAAGTCGGCCGGGGGCGCCAACTTCCGCCAATCGACGGGGATGACGGTGCTGGCGATCCACTCACCGGGGCGCAAGCGGGATTACCGTCGACGGCTGGCGCGGCAGCGGATCAAGGCCGGCGACGTGCTGCTTCTCCAGGGCTCGGTGGAGGACATCGAGCGCCTCGAGCCCCGCGAGCTCCTCAACCTGGAAGACGTCTCACGCCACCATCCCCGCACCCCAAGGGGCCGCATCGCCCTGGCCATCTTTGTCGTTTCCATCGCCGTGGCGGCCACCGGTCTGCTCCCAATGTCGATCGCGTTTCTGGGCGGCATCGTGGCGCTGCTTCTCACCCGGTGCATTCAACCCGAGGAGGGCTACCGCGCGATCGATTGGCGGCTGCTGGTCCTGATTGGGTCGATGATGGCCTTTGGCGTGGCGATGAAGGAGACCGGCACCTCGACGTTTCTTGCCGGCCTGGTGGTCGAGCACGTCAGCCCGCTGGGCAACACCGCGGTGCTGGCGGCCTTCTTCGTGCTGACCGCTTTCCTAACTCAGCCGATGTCGAATCAGGCCGCGGCGCTCATCGTCCTGCCGGTGGCGATCGAGGCTTCTCGGACGCTGGGTATCGATCCCCGATCGCTGGTGATGTCGGTTACCTTCGCCGCCTCCTGCTCGTTTCTCACCCCGCTCGAGCCCGCCTGCATCCTGGTCTACGGTCCCGGCCGCTACCGCTTCTTCGACTTCTTCAAGGTCGGCCTGCCATTGACCATCGTGGTGTTTATCTTCTGCATGCTGCTCATCCCGGTCTTCTGGCCCTACAATCCGGGCGGTTAGATCCTCGGCTTCGAGGACCTTCACCAACTGCGCTGGATGGATAAGGCGCAGACCTAGGCTTGGTCTGCGAGCAACGTTTCGAGGGTGGAGACCATCCCGCCCAGGTCGGTCGACACGACATCCCAAACGCTGTCGTAGTCCACCGCAGAGTTGCCGTGGATAAGCCGATCACTCATGCCGACAATCTCGCGCCAGGGAATGTGAGGGGCCCCTTCCTTGGTGGCTGCCGACACCTTGCTTGCCGCCTCGCCGACGACTTCTAGGAACCGCTCCAGGGCCGCCGCCAGCACCACGTCCGAATCCAGGTCGGACCTGTTCTTTTCAGCCACGGCGGCGACTGCACGCCGGGTGAAGGTAAGCATGTCGCGAAGCAGGACGTCGTCTTCAGGCGGCCTGGTAGAGGACACTGAATCATTCATTGGAGCCCGATCATACTCCAGGCGCAGTACCAAGCTGAGTGGCGCGCTTCACTTATAGCTCATTGATGGCTGCATGGGAGATACTGAGCAGCTGGAGGACAAACCGTGAATGTCATTATCTTTGGGGCCACCGGGATGGTCGGGCAGGGGGTACTGCTGGAGTGCCTCGACCATCTCGAGGTGTCGGGCATCTTGGCTGTCGGCCGTAGCTCCTGCGGAATCGACCACCCGAAACTCCAAGAGCTGCTCCACCAGGACTTCTTCGACTACTCGCCTATCGAAAGCGATTTGACCGGCTACGACGCCTGTTTCTTCTGTCTCGGTGTCTCGGCCGCCGGGATGAGCGAGGAGCAGTATAACCGCTTGACCTACGAGCTCACCCTTTCTGCAGCAGGGACCCTGGTGAGACTCAACCCGAGCATGACCTTCTGCTATGTCTCGGGGGCCGGCACCGACAGCTCGGAGAGCGGCCGCATGATGTGGGCGCGGGTCAAGGGCAAGACCGAGAACCACTTGCTGCAACTGCCGTTCAAGGCCGCCTACATGTTTCGGCCGGGGTACATCCAGCCCTTGAAGGGGATCCGCTCCAAGACCAAGCTATACCAGACGTTCTATACCCTGGCTCGACCACTCTACCCCGCACTCAAGACTCTCTTCCCGGGCTTTGTGACCACGACCGAAAAGGTGGGAGTGGCGATGATCAAGGTAGCGCTCCACGGCTACCCCCAGCCCCTGCTCGAGAACCGCGACATCAACGCTCTGGCCAGCTGATCTCGCCATCGGGACCGCGCCCTGCGAGCGATCCCTTAGAATACCAGCAGGATCGGAGGGTCGCGCACCATGAAAAAGCTGTTATCCGGCAATGAAGCCATTGCTCGCGGTGCCTGGGAAACCGGGGTGTTGTTCGCCGCCGGCTATCCGGGAACACCGAGTACCGAGGTGCTGGAGAATCTCGCCCGGTACGAGGAGATCGAAGCTCACTGGTCCTCCAACGAGAAGGTTGCCTTCGATGAGGGCGTCGGCGCGGCGCTCGGTGGGGCCCGCACCATGGTCACCATGAAGCATGTGGGACTCAACGTCGCCGCCGACTCGTTCATGGTCTTCCCCTACGCCGGCACCAATGCCGGTTTCGTGGCCATGGTCGCCGACGACCCCGGCATGTACTCCTCGCAAAACGAGCAGGACAGCCGCTACTTCGCCAAGATGGCCAAGGTGCCGCTGCTCGAGCCCTCGGACGCCGCCGAAGCCAGGGAGTTGGTGAAGACGGCCTACGAGCTGAGTGAGAGATTCTCGACACCGGTCATGTTCCGCACCACCACACGACTTGCCCATACCCGGGGTGCCGTCGAGCTGAGTGAGCGCACCGAGGCGCCGCGCAAGGAGTTCTCGCGCCAAGTGAGCCAATACGCCATCCCCGTCTATGCGAAGTTCCGGCGCCCGGAGTTGGAAGCGAAGCTCGAGCAGTTGCGTCAGTTCGCCGAAGAGTTCGAGGGCAACTTCGTCGAAGAGGGCGATCCGCAGATGGCCGTGGTCACCCACGGCGTTCCCTACCAGTACGTCAAGGAGGTGGCACCCGAAGCCACGGTCTTCAGACTCGGCATGACCTACCCGCTGCCAAAGAAACGGCTGCAAGAGTTCTGCGACCGCTTCGATACGGTCTTCGTCGTCGAGGAGGGCGAAGGATTCATCCAGGAAGAGATGGCCAGCTTTGGCATCCTCAACGTCATCGGCAAGGAGCGTTTCACCAACATCGGTGAGCTGAGCGTCGATCTCGTGGCCGCCGGGCTCAAAGGCGCTGCGGTGGCGGCAGACTTCGCCCAGGAGGCGACCATCCTGCCCCGCCCACCGGTGATGTGCCCGGGATGCGCTCATCGGGGGGTGTTCGCCACGCTGAAGAAGATGGAGGTCTTGGTCACCGGCGACATCGGCTGCTATACGCTCGGCTGTCTGCCTCCCTTCGAAGCCATGCACACGACTTTTTGTATGGGGGCCAGTATCGGCAACGCCACCGGCTTCAACCAGGCGGGTGAGGACCGGGTCGTCGGTGTCATCGGTGATTCGACGTTCCTTCACGGTGGCGTGCCCAGCCTGCTCAGCGCCGTCTACAACCAGGTGCCGACGACGACGATTCTGCTGGACAACAGCACCACGGGCATGACCGGTCAGCAGGAGCATCCCGGCACCGGCCACACCCTCGAGGGCGGAGACGCTCCAGCGGTGAATCACGAGGCCCTGATCCGCTCACTCGGTGTGGAGCATGTGGAAGTAGTGGACCCCTGGGACCTCGAGGCCACCGAGACGGCCATCGAATCGGGTCTCTCCCACTCCGGTCCGGCCGTCATCATCGCCCGACGGCCCTGTACATTGCTGCCGGAGGAGAAGTCGAAGACACGTGTCCCCTTTCGAGTGGATACCGATGAGTGCATCGTCTGCGAGGAGTGTATGGAGATGGGCTGTCCGGCGCTGGTGTGGGAGGACGGATATCCATTCGTTCGGGAATGGGAGTGCGTCGGCTGTTCGCTCTGTGGTCAG
>CALILB010000225.1 GCA_938016625.1 uncultured bacterium
GGGAACCCGGCGGAGAAACCGCGCCTGGGCCATCTCCACCGGCACCGACTCCTGCAGCTCGTTGGCCAGACGCAGGGCGTCCTCGCCCCTCCCCGAGTCGGGGCGGACCACCAGGCGGGTGCCCCGGTCCGTCAGGACCTGGTTGGGGACGTCGGCCTGCTCCAGAAAGCGGTGCACCTCGGTCTCACCGCCCTCGGCGATCTCCACCCGTACCTCCGGCAGGACCACGACCAGGGCGTCCTCGTATTGAAAGACCGGGAGCAGAGCATCCTGCTGGTCGAGTCGCCGGCGCAGATCGGGCGACAGGGCGCTCTTCTCCACCAGAAAGAGGCCGCTACGCAGCTCCTCGGCACCCTCGACCGCGGCCGGCTCGGGCCGCCTACCCGCCCGCGACTCGACATCACCCACATCGACAGCCACATGCTCGGGATCGAGCTCGAGCGGGATGCGTTTGCCACCGGCGTAGTAGTAGAAGTCGGCTGCCATCGATCTACCCGCGACGCGCCGCCCGAACCGCCATATAGGCATTGAGACGACCACTGCCCACCAGCCGGGGCTGATCTGCCTGGCTCAGCACGTCGGCCGTCTGTTTGATGATCTCGCGCACACGACCCTCAGTCAGCTCCGGATTTACCGACAGCATGAGCCCCGCAACCGCGGCCACATGCGGAGCGGCGGCCGAGGTACCGTTGAAGGCCTCGGTGACGGCCTTGGTGCTGTAGCCCCGCGGGCCCCAGATGTCGGTGGTGGTGATCCTCACCCCCGGGGCCACCAGATCGAGCTCGTCACCGTAGTTGCTCCCCCACCACGACTCCCCGTCCTTCGAGCTCCGGGTCTTGCGCTCGTCCCACTGGTTGGAGGCCCCCACCGTGAGCACACCTTCGAGGTTGCCCGGGAAGTCGATCTGACTCTGGGAGTTTCCGGCCGCGACGATCACGACGGCACCCTTCCCGGCCCGGCCCTGCGTTCGCGCCCGGCTGAAGGCGTTGGCGATGACATCCGCCGGCGGGCCGCCGCCCCAGGAGTTGGAGAGCACATCCGACTTGACCCTCTCCCAGGCCCAGTCGATGGCATCCGCGGTCTCGAAGTCGTCGAAGATCCAGAAACCCCGGTCGTCGCTCTTGGCGATGCGTGCCGCCACCAGCCGTACACCGGGCGCCAGACCCTTGGCCCGCTCGTTCTGGCCCACGATGATGCCGGCGCAGGCGGTGCCGTGGGCGTCGTTGCCGTCCGGCTGCGCCGTCCGGTTGCCGTCGACAAAGTCGGCTTCGGCGACTACCGCGTTTTCGAGATAGCGGTGGTCGGTATCCACCCCCTCGTCCAGCACCGCCACCCGCACGCTCGCCGCACCGGTCGTCACCGTCCACGCCGCCAGCGCGTGCACATCGGCGCCGATCGATCCCGGCTCACCCTGGTTGTCGAGGGCCCATTGGGTGGAGGCGGTGTGGGCGGAAGGTCCGGGCCGCTGGAGCACCCGCAAGAAGTTGGGGTGGGAGGCGCCGACGTTGCCCCGCTTGAAGAGTGCGTCCGCGGACTTGAAAGCCATGGCGACGCGGTTGTCACAGTCCTCGGGTGCCATCAACAGCACCTTGCCACACCGCCCTTCCGCCACCGGTTTCATCCCGTACTCCGATCGCATCCAGCGGATCTCGGAGGAACGGGCACCATCGACGGCCACGGTCTCGGTGGGAATGACCACACCGGGACTCAATCGGGAGGGCGAGAAGTAGGTCTCGCTCTCCGACAGACAGTGGAATCGGCTGGAGACCCGCTTCTCCTGGCTGGACAGGGTCTCGATGATCGCACCCCCCGCCTCCTGTGCCTTGACCGTCTCCCGGCCGGCGGCCGGTCGCTGTCGCTCGATCCTTTTCTTGCCCTCGGAGATGGTCTCCAGCCGCAGCCTCTGCCGCTGCCCTTCCGAGTAGTACTCGACAAATCTCATGGAATACCCGCCTGCTGCCAGGATCGAGACCCAGCAAAGCTCTGATAGTAGCAGCCGGGTCGAGGCCGGCTCTAAGAGGAAGACCCGGCGGCGGCAGGAGCTACCGCAGTCGAGGCACCAAAGTACTTGCGTTGAAAGTAGAGAGCCACGTTGACCAGACCGATCAGCACCGGCACCTCGACCAGCGGGCCGATAACCGCCGCGAAGGCCACACCCGAGCCGATACCAAAGACGGCGACGGCGACCGCGATAGCGAGCTCGAAGTTGTTCGAGGCGGCGGTAAAGGCGAGCGTCGTGGTCTTGCTGTAGTCGGCACCGATCTTCCACCCCAGCCAGAAGCTGACCAGAAACATCACCACGAAATAGATCAGCAGCGGCACCGCGATGCGCAGGACATCGCCCGGGATCCTGACGATCTGATCCCCCTTCAAGCTGAACATGACCAGGATGGTGAAGAGCAGCGCCACCAGCGTGATTGGTGAGATCCGGGGGATGAAGACCCGTTCGTACCAATCGCGTCCTTTCGACTTGACGAGAACAAACCGCGTCATCATGCCGGCCAGAAATGGAATACCCAGATAGACAAAAACGCTCTGCGCGATCTGTCGCATGCTGACATCGACGATCGAGCCCTCCAGACCGAGGAGCGGCGGTAGCTTGGTGATGAAGATCCAGGCGTAGAAGCTGTAGAAGAACACCTGAAAGACACTGTTGAGCGCTACGAGGCCCGCCGCATATTCCGAATCGCCCTTGGCCAGCTCGTTCCAGACGATCACCATGGCGATACACCGGGCAAGACCGATCAGGATTAGACCCACCATGTACTCGGGTTGGTCACGGAGAAGAAGGATCGCCAGCAGGAACATCAGAATCGGTCCGATCACCCAGTTCTGCAGCAACGACAGACCGAGAACCCGCCAGTTGCGGAAGACATCGGGGAGCTCCTCGTAGCGCACCTTGGCCAGCGGGGGATACATCATGAGGATCAAGCCGATGGCGATCGGGATGTTGGTGGTGCCGACTTGGAAGCTCTCGATAAAGGGCTCGACCTTGGGGACCAGATAGCCGATGGCCACACCGATGCCCATAGCCAGAAAGATCCAGAGCGTGAGATAGCGGTCGAGAAAGGAGAGTTTTTGCGCTATACCTCTATTCATCGGGTTCGATCCTCACCTGTTTCTTCAGGAGCGGTAGCAGGCCGACAGCTGAACCAGATCCTTCTGTCGGACTTCCTTCAGCTTCCGG
>CALILB010000226.1 GCA_938016625.1 uncultured bacterium
TTGCTGGAGCTGATCCTCGAAGGAGTGTTCGAGCATCTCGCGCCGGCAGAGGCGGTGATCTTCCTGGGCGACGAGGACGGTACCTTCCAGCGCGGCCCCAGCCGCCACACACCCGGTGCACAGGCCGACCACCAACTCTACTCACGGACCCTGCTGCACGAGGTTGCGGACAAGGGCAGAGCAGCGCTGGTGTGCGACACGGAAAGCGATGCGCGATTCGCGGACTCCCGCAGCCTGCTCGACGCGGGGATTCGGAGCCTCCTGGCGGCGCCGCTTCTCACGACAGAGGGTTGCGTGGGCGTCATCGCCCTGAGCTCACAATCCGATTTCCGGCCGTTCATGGAAGAGGACCTGGAGTTGCTGACCTCACTCGCATCGGTGGCGGCTCTGAGACTGTGGACCATAAGTCTGCTCGAGGAGGCATCGGAGCGCCGCCGGATGGAGGCCGAGCTCGGCCTGGCGAGGGAGATCCAACTCGCTCTCCTGCCCGAAGAGCTGCCGCAGCCCCCGGGCTTCGAGCTCTACGCCGTCAACACGCCGTCCCAGGGCGTTTCGGGCGACTTCTACCAGATCGTCGAGAGGTCCGAGGGAACCGAGCTGGCTCTTCTCGTTGCCGACGTTTCCGGCAAGGGCCTGGTGGCGGCGCTGCTGACGGCCACTGTCGAGGCCCTGACGGCGGTTCCCATCTCTCAAGGCCTGCCCGCGGACCAGAGCTTCCGCCGCGTCAACATGTTGCTCTGCCAGAGGACCCCGCCGGAGAAGTTCGCCACCGCCTTCCTGGCGGTGCTGGGCGTAGCGGACGGTGAGCTCAGCTACGCCAGCGCGGGTCACAATCCTGCGCTGGTGGTACGTGCGTCGGGCGAGGTCGAGCAGCTGAGGCGGACCGGTCTGCCGCTCGGTCTGATGGAGTCGATGGGCTACGAAGCCGGCGAGGCCCGGCTGCTCGAAGGAGACACGTTGATCGTCTACACCGACGGCATGGTAGAGGCGGCCAACGCCACCGGCGAGGAATATGGCCTCGATCGTCTGATCCGGGTGTGCGTCGAGAGCCGGAGCGGATCCGCGGTGGAGATGGGAGGTGCGATCGAGCAGGATCTGAAGGGGTTTGTCGGAGCGGAGCCCTTTGCCGATGACTGCACTCTGGTCCTTCTGGGACGCCGATCCAGTTGAGTATGTCCCGCCACGATTTGCACACCGATTCGAAGCACCGGCGCGACAGCCGTGAGCTACGCAGGTCACTTGCGTCATTGGAAGAGATGTTCGGCTTTCTCGAGACCAACCTGGCCGGGGGCTCGATCGACGCCAGGACGGTCTTCGTAGTCAAAGTGGCGGCCGAAGAGATCTTCACCAACTTCGTGCGTCACAATGACAGCGACAGCGAGTCGATCTCGATCGAGCTCGAGATTTCGGCCGAATCGGTCGTGTTGCGACTGGTCGACCGCGGCGTCGACCCGTTCGACCCGGCAACACAGCCCGATCGCAACACTCCGCGGCGGGAAGACGAGGCGTGGGAGGGGGGCTTTGGACTGCATCTGGTTCGCTCGCTGGCCGATGAGCTGAGCTACGAGTGCGAGAATCGAGAGATGAAGGTGACAGTGGTCAAGGACCTGGGGGACTGAGATGTTCGATATCGGTTTCGGAGAAGGAGGCGTCATTCGGCTTTCGGGAAGGTTCGACGCGGCGGTGGTCGACCAGGCGAAGGCCTTCCTGGATCAGGTCGAGAGCTCGACCACCGTCGACTGCCGGCAGCTCGAGTACATCGCCAGCGCGGGCCTCGGTGCACTCTTCGCAACTCAGAAGCGGTTGCTGGACAAGCAGGAGAGTCTCACCCTGGCCAACCTCAGTCCCCACATCTACGAGCTGTTCGAGATGTGCGCCTTCGAAACCGTTTTCGAGATCGTCGAGGCCCAGCCGGCCGATTCCGACTCCCCCGGCACTTGAATTCAAGGGTCCGAGGTCAGGAGTGCAAGTTCCCCGGGACAGGGAGTTGGTGCAGGCGGTTCTCGAGGGCAACAGTGAGGCCTTCGACGAGCTGGCCGAGCGCTATGGCGGCAAGCTCTACAACGCGGCATTGCGAGTGACCGGGAACCCGGAAGATGCGCTGGACGCGGCCCAGAACGCCCTCCTCAAAGCCTTCGACAAGCTGGCCAGCTTCGATCCGTCTTATCGCTTCTTCACCTGGATCTACCGCATCCAGATGAACGAAGCTCTGAACCTGGTGTACAAGCGGCGGCGGTACGTGGGCCTGCCGTCCGAGATGCCGGCCCCGACGCAAGCGAACCCGGAGCGGGAATACCTCGACCGCGAAACGGGCTCGGCGATCGAAACGGCGCTACTCGAGCTGACGCCGGACTACCGGGCAGTGGTGGTACTGAGGCACTTTCACGGCTTCTCCTACGAGGAGATGGCCGAGATCCTCGACGTCCCCGCGAAGACGGTCAAATCTCGCCTCTTTACCGCTCGGCGCGAGCTGCGCCGGCAGCTCAGCGAGAGAGGGTTCGCCGGAGCGTGACGAACCCGGAAGGCCTGGCGCTCTATGCACTCTGCCTGGCGGTCGGCATCCTGCCGGTTATCGCATTTCTCTTAGCCCTGGTCCTGCTCGACAGCTACAAGCTGGTGCCTTTTCGGATCGTGCTGCTGGTGGTGGCGCTAGGCGGCCTGGCGGCACTGATCTCCCTGGTCCTGAATCCGGCACTGCGCGATGCCCTGGGACTGAGTGCAAAGAGCCTGACCAGGTACCTGGCCCCGATCGTCGAGGAGGTGCTCAAGGGCCTGGTCGTCGTGGCGGCCTTGAGGGGGAGACGGATCGGTTTCCTTGTGGACGGCGCTATCTGGGGCTTCGCGGTCGGAGCCGGCTTCGCAATGGTGGAGAACATCCACTACTCCATAGTCCTGGGGCGGCTGGATCTGCCCTTGTGGATAATCCGCGGCTTCGGGACGGCGGTAATGCACGGCGGCACCACCGCCATCATGGCGGTGACCTCCAAGCTGTTGACCGACCGCGCCGGCTCCCAGCGCGCGCATCTCTTCGTCCCCGGGCTCGCCTTCGCGATCCTGATTCACTCGGCCTTCAACCACTTCTACTTCTCTCCCACCTACTCGGCCCTGACTGTGATCGTGGCTCTGCCGCTCCTCTTCAGTGTGATCTTCCGCTTCAGCGAGAACGCCACCCAGAACTGGCTCGGAGTGGGGTTCGATACCGATCAGGAGCTCCTGCGGATCATCAAGGAGGGTCGTGTCTCACAGACGCAGGTGGGCCGCTACCTGCGTGAGCTCAGAGGCCGATTCGCGCCTGAGACCGTGGTCGACATGCTCTGTCTGATCCGACTCCATCTGGAGCTCTCGCTCAAGGCCAAGGGCATTCTGCTCATGCAGAAGGCGGGCTTCAACCCGCCGGCCATACCCGGAGTGGAGGAGCGCCTGAAAGAGCTCCGATATCTCGAGGGCACGATCGGCAAGACTGGAATGCTCGCAATGCGCCCGATCTTTTACATGAGCGACCGTGATCTCTGGCAGCTCCACCTGCTGCGGGGCAGGCGCCGCAAGTAATCGTTTCCAGCTCGAGAGGCATCTTTCTCACCAACTTTCTCGCCGCTCCGCGGTATTTGTAGATAGGAGTAACCACACATGGATAAGAAATCAGGCGATTCATCGAGCTCGGAGCTGTTCGAGCGGCTGTTGTGGGCGGAGATCGACGCCAAGCTGACCGCCGAGGAGCGCAAGCTTTTGAGCGCTTTCGTGGCCGACGCGCCGGAGTCCACCGAGCTGCGGCGAGAGATTCGCGCCCTGGCGGAGGCTCTCGACGGCGTCGAACAGGTCGAGCCACCACGCGAGCTATTGGAGGGAGTCAGGCGGGCTCTGTCAGAACGGGCGAGCCCCCCAAGGCGCCAAACTCTGAGATTCCCCAGTGCAGTCGACATTGCAGCCCGTTCGAGAGGAGGCACCATGAGTCGCAACTCCAAGCTGGCCCTGATTGCTGCTGTTCTCGCCCTTGCTGTCGGACTGGTCGTCTTTCTCGGTCCCGACCGGGTGGCCGACGACGATGCCGCCGGCGCCATCGGTGCTGCCGACCGGTATCGCGAGGAGCAGATGACCGACGATGACGTGCAGCTGGACGACACCGATGCCCAGAGCTGGTTGCAGACGGAGGCCTACGATCGGGTGGTGACGAACCCCGAGTTGCTGACCATCGTCACCGATGAAGGCCTGCAGGATGCGCTGGGCAATGATGCCCTCCGCGATGCCCTGGGGAACGATGCGCTCCGTGACGCTCTCGGCAGTGACGCCTTCCGCGACGCCCTCGGCAGCGATGCCTTCCTCGATGCGCTCGGCAACGATGCCCTCCTCGATGCGCTCGGCAACGACGCCCTCCGCGACGCCCTCGGCAATGATGCCTTTCGGGAAGCGTTGGGCAACGACGCCTTCCGCGAAGCTCTCGGCAACGATGCCTTCCGCGACGCCCTTGGCAGCGATGCTTTCCGGGACGCCTTGGGTAGCGACGCCTTCCGCGATGCCCTCGGCAGTGACGCCTTCCGGGACGCGTTGGGTAGCGACGCCTTCCGGGATGCGCTGGGCAGCGATGCCTTCCGCGATGCGCTCGGCAACGACGCCTTTCTCGACGCCCTGGGTAGCGACGCGTTCCGTGACGCTCTCGGTAGCGACGCCTTCCGCGACGCCCTCGGCAACGACGCCTTCCTCGAGGCGCTCGGTAGCGACGCGATGCGAGACTCCGTCCGGCAGGAGGAATAGGGGAGGGCCCTGCACCCTCCCGGGCGGGGCGAGAGCCCCGCCCCTGCAACGGGCGAGGCGCTGCAA
>CALILB010000227.1 GCA_938016625.1 uncultured bacterium
TTCTCACGATGGCTCCTCCTTTGTCGGGGCAATTCTATCCCGATGCCACTCGACCGCCACCGGCACGCGTCAGTGCCGGTGGAGAGTCGGGCTCGCTACCAACCGGTGGCCGATCAGCTCAAAGGGTCAGCGCGGTCTTGAGGTGGATCCGGGCCAGGCCCGCCCTGCCCACGCGGCGGATGGCCAACACGAAGGCGGCCGTCCGCATATCGATGTCGAACTCGCCGGCGACCTCGCGCACCGCGCTGTAGGCCCTCCCCATCTTCTTGTCGAGCTCGGCGTTGACCCTCTCTTCGTCCCAGCGGAACTGCTGGATGTTCTGCGCCCACTCGAAGTAGCTCACCGTGACACCGCCGGCGTTGGCCAGGATGTCCGGGATGATGAGCACTCCCTTTTCATGGAGGATCTCGTCCGCCTCGGGGGTCGTGGGAGCATTGGCGCCCTCGACGATGATGCTCGCCTTGACCTCGGCCGCGTTGTTCTTGTGGATAGCGGCTTCCAGGGCGGCCGGCACCAGCACATCGCAATCCCAGGTGATGATCTCGCTGTTGTCGAAGGCCTCACCGCCCGCAAAGCCCTTCACCCCGCCATGCTCGTCGACCCAGGCGTCGAGAGCCGGTACATCGAGACCCTTCTCGTTCGCCACCCCACCGGTGTGATCGGCGACGGCGACGATCTTGGCCCCCTGCTCGGCGATCAGCAGGGCGGCGTTGCTGCCGACGTTGCCAAAGCCCTGCACCGCGACCGTCACCTCCTCGAAGCTCTTGCCCTTCTCCTCGAGTGCCGCGGCAAGCACATCCATCACGCCACGACCGGTGGCGGCATCCCGTCCCTCCGAGCCAAACAGGTCGAGCGGCTTGCCGGTCACCACCCCGGGTGAGAAACCAGCGTATTTCGAGTACTCGTGCATGATCCAGCCCATGACCTTGGCGTTGGTGTTGACGTCGGGGGCAGGAATGTCGGTCGTCGGGCCGATGACCTCCTTCATGTGCTCTACAAACCTGGTGGTCACCTGGTAGACGTCGCCCTCGGGCATGGAGCGTGGATCACAGTCGATGCCACCCTTGGCGCCGCCATACGGAACATCGACCACCGCCGTCTTCCAGGTCATGAGGTTGGCGAGCGCCGCGGCGTGATCTTCGTCCATTGCCGGGTGGTAGCGCAGACCCCCCTTCATCGGGCCGCGGGCCATGTTGTGCTGCACCCGATAGCCGTTGTAGACCTGGAGCTCCCCGCTCTCACTCTCGATGGCGATCTCCACCTTGACGCTGCGCCGGGGGCTGAGCAGGATCGTGCGGACGTTGTCCGGCAGCCCCAGGACATCGGCGGCCTTGTGAAAGTAGATATGACTCTCGGCTAGCATCTCTCTTCTCCCTGTCAGTGCTCAGCCAATGGTATGACAAAAACTACACGGCCAGATTGCAGGGTGCCATGGCCTATAGAATGGCCTGTATCCTGGTTACTGAGGGAGGCTATCTTGAGTGACGAACCGTTAGAAGAGGCGGAGGTGCCTTGGTACCGCGGGCCGGCGTTCATGCTCTTTGTTGTGCTGATGACGGTCTATGCGGTGGGCACGTTCATCGGCAGCGATGGCTATGGAAAGCACCTGATCAATGTGCTGCTGCTGACCAGCATGTTTCTCGGTGTCAAGAAGATCACCCGCAGTCAAAGGGCTCTCAGGGTCACGCTGGCGATCTTCCTGATCGGATTTGCCGGAGAGCAGATCGGGACCTGGGCTCTGGGCAGGGAAGTGATTGTCTGGGACTACTGGACCAACTTGCTCTTTTTCGGCGCCGTCTTGGCGGCACTGATTTCCGCGGTAGTCAAGGCCGAGAAGGTCGATGCCGACACGGTCTTTGCCGCCGCCGATGTCTTCATGCTGATGGGGATCGTCTGGGCCTACGCCTTTATGCTCGTCTACAACGCCGATCCCACGGCTTTCAGTCTACAGCCGCAGGACATGACCCAGGCCGGCTCGGCGCTGCTCCACTTCAGCTTTACCACGCTGACCACCGTCGGCTACGGCTCCATCTCGCCGATGTCGGATACGGCCAGGATGCTTTCGGATATCGAGGCGGTCATCGCCCAGCTCTTTCTGGCGGTGGTGGTCGCCAGGCTGGTCTCGCTCCAGATCGAGCACTCGCGCAAGGACGGTGGGAATTAGGCGGCAACAGGGGGTGCTAAGATCTGCTCGCTGGAGGGGGGCAAAGACCCGACAAATCGATCATGAAGCGTGCAACTCGCCTCGAGATTGTTGAAGTTCTTCCAGTTCTGCGTGGGCTCGGGCTGCTGCTGTTGTCCTGCCTGACCCTGGTGGCGTGCACAGTCGGCCCCGACTACGAGACACCCGAGCTCGAGCAGGAAGTCCCCGACGCCTGGAAGTCGGCGGCTGCCGAGGAGGTGGAAGGGGATGGGTCACCGCTGGCCACCTGGTGGACCACCCTCAACGACCCCAAGCTCGTCGAGCTCATCGGCGAGGCCCGCCAGTCGAACCTGTCGGTGCAGATAGCGGCGGCTCGGGTCGAGGCGGCCCGGGCACGGCTGGGGGTCGCCACCGGTCGCTACTACCCCGATGTGATCGTGGATGCTTCCTACAGCCGTAACCGGCCGAGCGAGAACAGCGCCCAGTTTGTGCCGCCCGAGGGCTTCGAGGACTTCAGTCTGTACAACATCGGCGTGGGCTTCGATTGGGAGATTGATGTCTTTGGCCGGTTGCGTCGGGGTGCGGAGTCGGCACGGGCCGGTCTCGAGGCCTCGATCGAGGACTATCGCGATGTGATGGTCATCCTGATGGCGGATGTGGCTGCCAACTATGTGGACGTGCGGACCTTCCAGGACCGGATCAAGTATCTCCAGGCGAACGTCGAGGCTCAATCGGAGAGCCTGCAGCTCACCCAGGACCGCTTCGATGCGGGATTGAGCCCCCTGACCGACGTCACCCAGGCGGAATACAACCTTGCAAACTCCCAGGCCGGGGTCCCCACTCTGGAAGCCGGCCTCGCGGCCGCCGTCAACCGCCTAGCGGTGCTGCTGGGCAAACCACCGGGCGCCGTCGATGACCTGCTCGCGACCGACCCCGGGATACCCGATCCCGACGACACCGTGGCCCTGGGGATTCCCGCCGAGCTGCTGCGCCGCCGGCCGGACATTCGTGCCGCTGAGAGACGACTCGCTTCCCAGACCGCTCGCATCGGTGTGGCCAAGGCCGATCTCTATCCGACCTTCTCGTTGGCGGGGATTCTGACTCTCGAATCCTTCACCAGCAGCAATCTGTTCGAAAGCGAGAGCACCGGCTGGTCGTTGGTACCGGGTGTGCGCTGGAACATCTTCAGCGGCGGCAGGATCCGCAGCCAAGTCCAGGTGCAGGAGGCCCTTACCCAGGCCCTGTTGTTCAGCTACGAGCAATCGGTTCTGTTTGCCCTCGACGAGGTCGAGAGCACGATGGTCGCCTACGAGCGCCAGAAGGTGCGTCGCGAGCGACTGCTGGAGGCGGTGGACGCCAGCGAGCGGACCGTGGACCTGATCCGCACCCAATACCTTTCCGGTCTGACCGATTTTTTGAATCTCCTCGATGCGCAGCGGACACTCGCCACCCAGCAGGATGCTTACGCCGAGTCCGAGGGTCTGGTGGTTCAGAACCTGATCGCGCTGAACCGGGCCCTCGGTGGTGGTTGGGAGCTGCCCGCGCCGGAGACTACGCCCAAAGAGAACGCCGAGGAGATCACCTCCACTATCGATGACGCAGGGAGTGAGCCATGAGATCCAGTTTTAGAATCGGCAGCTCGCGGAGCTGTCTGACCTTTGGCGTGCTGGCTGTCTTGGCCGCTGGCTGCGGTGGAGGAGCCGAGACCGGTCCGCCGCCGCCCCCCGACGTCGGGGTGGCCAAGCCGATCCAGCGTGACGTCACCGTCTTCTCCGAGCATCTGGGGTCGACCCAGGCCTACGAGGCAGTCGAGGTGCAAGCCCGGGTGACAGGTGAGCTCGAACAGATCACCTTCGAGCCCAGCACGATGGTCGAGGAGGGTCAACAGCTGTTTGTCATCGAGCCGCGGCAGTACAAGGCCGAACGGGACGCGGCCGACGCGGCGCTCAAGTCCGCCGAGGCCGAGCTGGCGAGAGCCGAGTCCGATTTGAAGCGCGTAGAGCAAGCCGTCAAGACCAATGCCGTCAGCGAGTCGGATGTCGATCTGGCCCGAGCCCAGCGGGACATGGCGCGGGCTGCGGTGCTCTCGGCCGAAGCGGCGCTCGATCGAGCCGATCTGCAGCTCTCCTATACCCAGGTGCGCTCACCCATCACCGGCCAAGTGGGTCGCAATCGGGTCGACCGGGGGAACATCGTCAGCGGCAGTGAAAGGACTGTGCTGACCACGGTCAACCGCATGCAGCCGATGTTCGTCTATTTCGAAGCTCCCGAGGAGATAGTTCTGCGGGCGCTCGAGAATATCTATATGACGACGTTCAAGGATCTGGAATCGTCGCCCTCGCAGAGCACCCGCGAGAGGTTTGAGAGCGGCGAGGCCACCGAGGCCCAGGTAGCCACCCTGATCGATGAGGATTTCCCCTTTACCGGTCCCATCGACTACGTCTCCAACACGGTCGATGCCGCGACCGGCACCATCCAGATCCGCGCCGTCCTGCCCAATGAGAATATGCGGCTCTTCCCCGGTCTGTTCGTACGGGTGCGGATCCCCATCGAGGTGCTGGAAGATGCCGTGTTGATCCGCGAGGAAGCCCTGGGTACCGATCTGGGAGGTCGATACGTCTATGTCGTGGGTGAGGGCAATGTCGTCGAGCGGCGCTACGTCGAGCTGGGTGTGGTCGAGCCCGACGGCATGGTGCCGATCCTCGAGGGCCTGGACGGAACCGAGACCTACATTGTCGAGGGCCTGTTGCGAGCGCGGCCCGGAATGCCCGTGACCCCGGAGATGGTAGCCGACACCAACGAGGCGAAGACGCCTGCTGCAGCTGCTCCACAACCGGCTGAGTCCGAGCGCGAATCTGAAGGCGAATCCGCGGCCGAGCCTGCAAACGAGGACGGTTGATCGATGGGTGGATTCAGTAAGTTTTTCATCTATCGGCCCATATTCGCGATGGTGATCGCCATCGTCATCGTGATTATTGGTCTTCTCTCCATACCCATTCTGCCGATCGAGAGTGTTCCGAACATCACCCCGCCGACGGTCAAGGTCTCCACCAGCTACCCGGGTGCCAGTGCCGAGGTTCTTGTCGAAACGGTGGCGCAACCCATCGAGCAGGAGGTCAACGGCGTCGAGAACATGCTCTATATGTCCTCGAAGAGCCCCGCTACCGGCAGTATGGATTTGACCGTTACCTTTGCGGTGGGCACCGACCCCGACATGGCTCAGGTGCTGACCCAGAACCGTGTGTCCATCGCCGATCCCAAGCTGCCGGCGGAGGTGAAACAGCAGGGCGTGACCACCAAGAAGCAATCCACCGCCCTGGTCATGGTCGCGGCACTCTACTCTCCGGACGGCAAGCGCGATGAGCTCTATCTGAGCAACTATGCCACCACCCAGGTCAAGGATGTGCTGGCGCGCGTGGGTGGCGTCGGCGAAGTAAAAATGTTTGGGGCCAAGGACTACGGTATGCGGATCTGGCTGGACCCGGAGCTGCTGAAGGCCCGAAATCTCACCACCAAAGAAGTGCTGAGCGCCCTCCAGGAGCAGAACGTCCAGGTGGCGGCGGGAAAGATCGGCGAAGAGCCCAATTCGGCGAATCTCAACTTCGAGTACACCCTGACGACCCTCGGCAGGCTCGCCGAAGTCAGCCAATTCGAGCGCATCATCGTCAAGCGGGGTGAGCAGGGGCAGCTGGTGCGGATCGCCGACGTGGCCCGGGTCGAACTGGGGGCTCAATCGTACGCCTGGTACTCCGAGCTCGACGGGGCTCCGGCCATCTCGATGGGGATTTATCAGCTACCGGGCTCCAATGCGCTAGCTGTAGCGCAGGGCGTGACCGCTGCCCTCGAAGAGCTGTCGACGCGGTTCCCCGAGAGTCTGGAGTTCAAGATCCCTTTCGACGCCACGCTCTACATTCAGGCCTCGATCAAAGAGGTGGTCACCTCGCTGGTGATTGCGGTCATCCTGGTGATCTTTTCGGTCTACATCTTTTTGCAGGACTTTCGTACCACCCTTGTGCCTGCGGTAACCATCCCGGTGGCGCTGATCGGCACCTTCGGAGTGATGCTGGTGACGGGGCAGTCGATCAACAACTTGACTCTGTTTGGTCTGGTGTTGGCGATCGGGATCGTGGTCGACGACGCCATCGTGGTGGTGGAAAACACCATGCGGCTGATCAACAGCGAGGGTCTGGATCCCAAGGAAGCCGTGGCCAAGGCCATGGATGAAGTGGGTGGCGCCATTGTCGCCACCACCCTGGTCTTACTGGCGGTCTTTGCCCCGACCCTGGTGATGCCCGGGCTGACGGGTCGCATGTACCGGCCTTTTGCCATCACCATCTCGGTGGCCACGATCTTCTCCTCCATCAACGCGTTGACGCTGAGCCCGGCGCTGTGTGGCATGTTGCTGCGGCCGAGCGGGGACAAGAAGACGGGCTGGTTCTTTACCCAGTTCAACAAGTACTTCGAACGCACCTCCGGCTCCTACGGCCGGGCGGTGGCCGTGCTCGTGCGACGCACGCTCATCGTGATGATCGTCTTTGCCGGCCTGGTGGCAGCGATGGTTCTCGGGTTCGGCAAGATGCCAGGTGGATTCGTCCCCTCCGAGGACGAAGGCTACTTTTTTGTCAACGTCCAGCTGCCCAATGCGGCATCGCTCAGAAGGACCCGGGAAGTGATGGACAGGGCCGTGGTGGAGGTCGAGCAGCTTCCAGGGGTCCAGAACATCATCACCATCGGGGGTTACTCGCTGCTCGATTCCGTGCAGGGACCGAATTACGGTGCAGCGATCATTTCCCTGGTTCCCTGGAGCGAGCGAGAGAATACCGTCTTCGAGCTCATCCGGATGGTTTCGCAGGGTCTGTCGAAGATTCGCAAGGGTACCGTCTTCGCCTTTGGACCGCCCCCGATCCAGGGTCTAGGCTCCGGCAGCGGTTTTCAAATGGAGCTGCAGGATCTGGGTGGTTTGGGGCTCCGCCAGCTCGAGACCTTTTCCAACGACATCGTGGCTGCCGGTTTCGAGGGCGGCAAGATCACCCGTTTGAACCAGAATTTCCAGTCCAACGTGCCCATGATCTACATCGACGTGGATCGGGAGAAGACCAAGCGCCTGCAGATCCCGTTACAGACAGTCTTCGATACCCTGCAGGCCAACCTGGGCTCGGCCTACGTCAACGATTTCAATCTCTTCGGACGAACCTGGCGCGTCATGGTACAGGCCGACGAAGAGTTCCGGTCTCGCGTCAGCGATATCAAGCGTCTCGAGGTGCGCACGGACGAGGGCAGAATGGTGCCGCTTTCCACCCTCGTGAGCGTGCATGAAACGGTCGGCCCCTCGGTGGTCAACCGCTTCAACATGTTTCCCTCGGCGACGATCACCGGGGCACCAGCCCCTGGCTATAGTGAGGGCGAGGCCGTCAACGAGATCGAGCGCATCGCCAACGAGCTCCTCCCCAGCCAGATGGGCTTCTCCTGGTCGGGGGTCACCCAGCAGCAGAAGGAGGCCGGCAACGTGGCGCCGCTGATCTTCTCGCTGGCGCTCATCATGGTCTTTCTCTTCCTGGCGGCACAGTACGAGAGCTGGGCGACGCCGCTGACGGTATTGCTGTCGGTGCCCCTGGCCATTCTCGGCGCCATCATCTTCACCCTACTGCGAGGGTTCGACAACAACATCTACACGCAGATCGGTTTGGTGCTCTTGATCGGCATGTCGGCCAAGAACGCCATCCTCATCGTCGAGTTCGCCAAACAACAACGGGACGAGGCGGGCAAGTCGGTCATCGAGGCCGCCCGCGAGGCCGCCCGGCTCCGCTTCCGCCCCATCCTCATGACCGCCCTGTCGTTTCTCCTGGGCGTCATCCCACTGGTGATCGCCTCGGGCGCCGGTGCCAACAGCCGGGTCAGCCTGGGCACGGCGGTCTTTGGCGGCATGCTAGCGGCCACCGTCTTTGGCGTCTTCATGATTCCGCTGCTCTATGTGGTCGTCCAACAGGTGGCCGAGAAGCTCGGCGGCGGCAAACCGACGCCCGCACCTGCGATCCCGGAACCGGAACCGCCCCCGACAGGACCCTGAGCGCCGAGTTGAAACGACCAGAAGCTGTCTCGATGGGTATCGCGATCCTTTCCCTTTTCATTGCTCTTGGCTCCACCTTCTACACCTACCGCCTGCGAGCGGATCGACAGCGCTACCCCGGCAGGAGCGAGGAGTCGTCAATCGTGTGGCACCGGCAAGCTGAGAGCTGTCGCCAGGGCCCGGTCGACTTGACGCATGATCGTCGATGGTAACGTCGCTGCCGGTCCGTCGAGCTGTTCCTTGCGAAGCGTGTAGACCTCGCCGCATTTCACGATGCTCGATCGATCTAGCCCTGCGGAGCCGCGCGGCAGCGAGACCTCCCAGTCATACGGGCCGCCCAGGCGCTCGACCGAAGTGAGATGGACGACCATCACCTTCGAGTAGCGATCGTTTCGATTGAAGCTGTCGTCGGAGACAACGAGCATCGGACGGCGCTTCCGGCTGCCTCCCCGCATCGGTACCCTGGCCCACCAGACCTCACCGCGGCGCATATCTAGCTCTCTTCCGAGTCGAAGGCCTGGAGGTCGATGAGCTCGTCGTCCCAAGGTTCGGCGGGCTCTGCGACGAAGGACTCCACTTGAGCTTCGAGGCGTTCGCGCCGCAGGCGGTCGAGCTTCTCGTCGATGGCTTCGCGAAGGAGCTCGGAGGCACTGCGGTAGCGGCCCGTACCGACAACCGCCCGAATCTGGTCGAGTTGTCCGGGATCGGCATTGAAAACAGTCTTCTTCTTCGTGGTTGCCATCATTGGCATTCTAAAACATACAGCTGTTTATGTCCACTGATAAAAATATCAATACTTGTAGTCTTATCCAGGTGACGGAACCAGGCCGGTCAAAACTCCAAGTATTTGCTTGGAGCTCGCGAAGCGAAGGTCCGTTTGAGCAGGAAATCTGAGGGCTTTTCCACCCTGGCTTCTCCAGAGACCAGGAAATACCTGGCAAGACTGGACATCCCCTTCCGGGAGTCCAATGATTGACAGGCACCTTGTCGGCTTCCCTCCCCTCGGTGGATACCTCCTCGAGCTACTTCCTCGATG
>CALILB010000228.1 GCA_938016625.1 uncultured bacterium
GACACGCACGCCTTCGATCTTCTCGGCGCCCGAGGTGTCGACGTGATTGAGCGTCGCCCCATGGGCGGGTGGCCGCAAGATCTTGGCGTAGAGCATCCCGGGTGGACGGATGTCACCGGTGAACTGAGCCTCGCCGGTGACTTTTACCGTCGTGTCGGTACGCGCGGTCGGCTGGCCGGAGATGGTGCGTCGATTTCGGGGCTCGACGACGGCGGTGGTGTCCAGCCGGCGTTGAATCTTCTGCCCTTGGGCCAGATCGCTAAAGCTGATCCGTTGCCCGGTGTTGTCCCGGCGGAACACCACGCCGTCCCTGACTGTCAGCAGGTCTGGGGTGACACCCAGACGCTCCGCCGCCAGCTCGACAAGGACCGTCCTGGCCTCGGCTGCCGCCTGGCGCAGGGCCACCCCGTACTCCTTGGTGCTGCGCGAGCCAAAAGTGCCACTATCCCAGGGGCAGAGCGCCGTGTCACCCATGACCATCTCCACCGAGCTCAACGGCACGCCAAGCTCGTCGGCCGCCATCTGGGCGAGTGAGGTGTTGATGCCCTGCCCCATCTCGATCTTGCCGCTAAAGCAGGTCACCCGCCCATCCTCGCCGATGCGCAGATAGGCGTTGAAGTCTTCGGGCTCACCCTCTCGTGGGCGGCCGGTCTGGGCCAGGGTAAGGGGATCGCCGACAGTGAAGAGAATGGTGACACCACCACCGAGCATCTGGAGGAATCGACGCCGGTCGAGTGCGCCGAGCTCTGATGAGGCCGATGTCGTCCTTGTTTCCCGCTCGCCGATGCTCATGACCCGGACGCTCCCATGACGCGAGCCGCCGACTCGATGGCCGTGAGGATCCTCTTGTAGCCGGCACAACGGCAAAGATGGCTATCCATATGCTCGACGATTTCATCGTAGGTGGGGGACGGGTTCTTGAGCAGCAGACCATAGGCACCGAGGATCATGCCCGCCGTGCAATAGCCGCATTGGAGGGCGTCGTGGTCGACAAAGGCCTGCTGCAGAGGGTTGAGCTTGCCATCCCTGGCCAGACCCTCGATGGTGACGATCTGCTTGCCGTCGACGGCCCTGAACGGTGTCTGACAAGAGCGCACCGGTTTGTCGTTGACCAGCACGGTGCAGGCCCCGCAGTGCGACTCTCCGCAGCCGTACTTGGTTCCGGTCAGGCCGAGATTAGTGCGCAGGATCCAGAGCAGTGCCCGATCGGGCTCGGTGGTCACCACCGTCGATCGACCGTTCAGCTGGAAATGAAGGGTTCGAACCATAGGCGTCTCCTTCTTCTTCCCCTGTGGACGCAAGCCTACCAGCCTTGGTCGATTCACAAGTGATTTGCTGGGTGTTACTCGCTACGGTTGCCCCGAAATGGAATAAGCGTCAAAATAGTGACTTCGGGCGAAGGTTTTTCCCCGCCGGAAACCTCTAACATCTCAAGGAGGAGTGAATATGAGGAAGCTAGTGAATCGTCAATGGCAGGTCGCCACCGCCGCCGGGATCGCCCTGGTATTGGCCCTGGTGCTGGGAGCCATGCCGGCTGCGGCCCAGAAGTCGATCGAACAGTACCGCGCCAACGCGATCGTCCAGACCGGAGGCGGCTCGTCGATGGTCGAGATCAACATCTATCGCTGGTCGGCCGACGAGGAGCGCGACGAATTGCTCCAGGTCATCAAGGATGCGACCAACAGCAATCGTCGGAACCGAGAAGTCTCAACCGCCCTGCGTGGTCAGAAGAAGACGGGCTTCGCCTTTCTCGCCGGCAGGATGGGCTACCCGCTCCGCTACAGCCGCGAGTTCAAGACCGATGAAGGGCGACAGATCATTCTCGCCACCGACCGACCGGTCTCCTTCGGCGAGGTCTACTCCCAGGGCCAGCTGGGTGACTTCGACACCACCATCATCATCCTCAATGTGGATGAGAACGGCAAAGGAGAAGGCATCGTCTCGGTGGGAACCGAGGTCCTCTGGAATGAAAAGACCGGCAAGCTCGAGGTAACCAACACTACATCTCAGCCGGTCAAGCTCGGCAACGTACGGCCGAGATAACAGCCGCAGTAGCAGTCCATCGTTTGGAATTCGGCCGGCGCTCGACGCCGGCTTTTTTTCCTCGAAGACCGATCTCGCCCGGGCAGCCGCGATCCGGCTACTCGAGAACCAGGGCCATGTCGCGAAAGTTGATGACGTGGGCCCGAAAGCTCTGAAAAATGTCCTGCCCGACGTTGCAGTAGAGATAATTCTCGTGCGGCGGCCGGATCGAGCGGGTAAAGACGTCCACATCGCGCAGCGTGCCACCGGCGCCGGCTATCGACAGACCGATCTTGTTTAGCCGAAAGGCGGGCATCTCCTGCACTCCGCCTACGCCGCCGACCTTGGCGGTCCGGTGTTTGCCATTGGACTCGATCCGCTCCCGATAGCGCTCGTAGAAGGGTTGGAAAAAGGTCGTGTGACTCGCCCCGGTGTCCAGCCGGCAGACAAGGTCGTCCTTGCGATACCGGACACGAACAAGGGGGTCCAGGTTGTCGAGTGCCAGATTGCGCCAGCGGCGGGTTTGAGGGCGGTCGGGAATCTCGATCACTCCATCGCGTCGAAACCGCACCTCCTGCATGGCCTCGACCACGGGAAACCCGATGAGACCGGAGATCCGCTCGCCGTCGGAGAAGGTCAGGTGCTCGTCGGGGAAGACCAGAAAGGCCACATTGCGATAGTGGACCCTGCCGATTCTCACATCCCCGGCGACGGCGATGTCGGCGAGAACCCTTTTGGTGGTCGACGTCGCCACCTCCACACCCGCCGGCCGGATGGTGAGCCCCAGCTCTTCGGCCTCCGACCTCATGATGACCGACAGATTGGCGCCGGTATCGAAGGCAAAGCGGCGGTTGGCGCCCTCGATCTTCAGGGGTAGACGGTCGAATGTGTCCAGGGTCAGCCGGCTCATCCCTTTGATTTCGGTCTCCTGGGGAGGAACGTCAACCAGCGCGGCGTAGAGGGGGAGCGTGCCGCGGACCTCTGCCACGAGGGCAGGATCAAACTGATCGACCGGGCCGCCAAGGATGGCCTGGGCACTGGTGAAGGCGTCTTTGTAGCGATGAAGGCGGAAGTGGTTGGTCATCTGGAGCTGCAGGAGCTCCGAAGTAGTCGAGCTGGGGCCAACCTGTTCTTCGAGCAGCGAGTCGAGGGTGCGGTTGGACTCTCCCGGCTGGTTGAAGGCCTGCTGTGTGGCCGCTATGAGGAAGCGGATCTCCGGGGTCTCGGCGGCCGCGTCCGAAATCCCTTCGAGACGCTCGGCGAGCGAGAAGAAGTCGCGTGCGCGATAGAGATCCTGGAGCTCTCCCAGGTCCGAGGCTGGAGGGTTCTCCGCCGCCAGAAGGCCGGCGCCAGCGATGATGACGACGGCGGCAAGGGTGAATCTGGATCGCGACTTCGGCCGGCTCATCGCCTTGCTAGCCTGTCTGGCCCGACTGCTGGGACTTCTCGATCTTGGCCCAGGTGTCGCGCAGCGAGACGGTGCGGTTGAAGACCGGCCGCTCGGGGGTCGAGTCCACCGTGTCGACACAGAAGTAGCCCTGGCGCTCGAACTGAATTCGATCGCCGGGCTTGGCCGAGGCAAGACTGGGCTCCACCCTGGCACCGTTCAGGATCTCGACCGAGTCGGGGTCGAGGTTGGCCTTGAAGTCCTCTCCCTCCTCGGCCTCGTTGGGGTCGGGCTTGGTAAACAGGTGGTCGTAGAGCCGGACTTCGGTCTCCAGGGCGCGCGCTGCCGACACCCAGTGAATGGTTCCTCTTACCTTCCGCCCGTCGGGCGCATAGCCACCCCGGGTTTCGGGGTCGTAGGTGCAGTGGACCTCGACGACCTCACCGGTCCTCTCGTCCTTGACCACGTCGACACACTTGATGAAGAACCCGTAACGCAGCCTTACCTCACGGCCGGGGGCGAGACGGAAGTACTTCTTTGGCGGGTCCTCGCGAAAGTCGCTCTGCTCGATGTAGAGCTCCCGGGAGAAAGGGATCTTTCGGGTGCCGGCGTCGGGGTCCTCGGGGTTGTTGACGGCATCGAGCTCTTCGACCTGGTCTTCCGGGTAGTTGTCGATGACGACGCGCAGGGGCCGAAGGACAGCCATCACTCGTGGCGCCGTCTTGTTCAGGTCGACACGAACAAAGTGCTCGAGCATGGCGATGTCCACCATGCTGTTGGCCTTGGCCACACCGATGGCATCACAGAAGTCCCGGATGGCTTTTGGCGTATAGCCACGCCTCCGCATACCGGACAGCGTCGGCATTCGAGGATCTTCCCAGCCCGAGACCAGGCCCTCGTCAACGAGCAGTTTGAGCTTGCGCTTGCTGACGATGGTATGGCTCAGATTGAGCCGGGCAAACTCGATCTGTCGCGAAGGGAAGATGTCGAGCTCGCGGATAAACCAGTCGTAGAGCGGCCTGTGATCTTCGAACTCCAGGCTACACAGCGAGTGGGTGATCTGCTCGATGGAGTCGGACTGGCCATGGGCGAAGTCGTACATCGGGTAGATACACCACTCATCACCGGTGCGGTGGTGGCTGGCATGGAGGATGCGGTAGAGCACCGGGTCGCGCATGTTGAGATTGCCCGCGGCCATGTCGATCTTGGCGCGCAGCACCCGTGAACCGTCCGGGAACTCTCCCGCGCGCATTCTCTCGAAAAGATCGAGGCTTTCTTCCACCGAGCGGTCGCGGTAGGGACTGTCGCGACCGGGCTCGGTCAGGGTGCCGCGGTGCTGGCGGATCTCTTCGGCGCTCAGATCGTCGACATAGGCCTTGCCCTGCTCGATCAGCTGGACGGCCCACTTGTAGAGCTGCCCGAAGTAGTCGGAGGCGTAGAACTCCCGGTCTTCCCAGTCGAATCCGAGCCACCGGATGTCCTCTTTCATCGACTGAACGTACTCTTCTTCCTCCTTTATCGGATTGGTGTCGTCGAACCGGAGGTTGCAGAGCCCGTTGTAGTCGGCGGCAATGCCGAAATTGAGACAGATGGCCTTGGCATGACCGATGTGCAGGTACCCGTTGGGCTCAGGCGGAAAACGGGTATGAACCCGGCCGTCATAGGTGCCGGCCGAGTTGTCCTCGTCAATGGCGTTCTTGATGAAGTTCGACGGCGCGGTGGATTCTGTATCAGCCATGGTGAAGGTGCTCCGTTCGGAGACGCGATTCTACAAGGATCAGCCGACTGGGTGATGATACGGCCGGCACGGAGGCCGGCCGGTGAGGGTGGCACAGATCAGATCAGCGACAGCGCCCGGTCGATGCGGGCGAGGCAGCGCTCCTTGCCGAGGATCTCCATCGCCTCGAAGAGCCCGAACCCCACCGCCTTGCCGGTAACCGCGACCCTGACGGCGTGGATAATCTGTCCGATCTTGATCTCCTTCTCCTCCGCAAAGCTCCTCATATCGGTCTCCAGAGACTCGGCGGTGAAGGCATCGAAGGCGTCGAGCACGGCCAGCCGCTCGCGGTACTCGGTGAGCAGACCGGCGGCTTCGGCGGGCTTTCGCAGGCGCTTCTCAAACGCCCTCTGGTCGTAGAGAAGCTGGTCGTCCGGGGTAAAGAAGTCCGCATATTCGATGATGTCCCCGGCCACCTTTATCCGGTCACCGGCGGCGCGGACGACGCTCTCGACATACGATCGCTCTTCATCGCTCGGGGGGACGGTGAGCAGCAGGGTCGCCTCGAGATAGGGCAGCACCATGTCGACCTTCTCGCCCAGCGGCAGCTCCTGCATGTAGTGCTCTTCGAAGGCCATCAGCTTGGCCGGGTCGAAAGAGGCGGGTGCCTTGTTGACGCGCTCGAGCGAGAAATTCTCGATCATCTCTTCACGGGTGAAGAACTCGGTCTTGTCATCCAGTGACCAGCCGAGCAGCAGCAAGTAGTTGAGCAGCGCGTGGGGGAGATAGCCCACCTTCTCGTAGAAATCCACGATCACCGGATTGAACGACTCGGCGTCGGTCTCCAACCCGATGGCGTCGGCGATCGCCTGCCCGTGCTCGTTGAGCTTGGCAAACTCGGGGTCCTTTAGATACTTGTCGAGCTTGCGCTTCGACAGCTTGTTCTTGCTCCCCGGCTCGGAGACATAGGGGAGGTGGGCGTAGGCGGGCGGCTCGTAACCCAGTCCCTGGGCGATGAAGATCTGCCGCGGGGTGTTGGACAGGTGCTCCTCGGCGCGGATGACGTGCGAGATCCTCATCTCGTAGTCATCGACCACATTGGCCAGATGGTAGAGGCAAGTGCCGTCCGCCCGCTCGATGACATGATCCTGCTCCCGCGCCCATTCGAACTCCAACTCACCCCGGATCAGATCGGTGAACCGGCAGACCCCTTCGCGCGGCATCTTGAGCCGCACGACTCCCTGCCGCCCCTCGGCTTCGAACTTCGCCTGCTCTTCGGGTGAGGTGGCCATCCAGCTACGGCTATAGATGAACCGTTCGCCCGCTTTGTGGGCGGCTTCGCGCTCCGCTCCGATCTCCTCGGTGTTGGCATAGTCGTAGTAGGCAAGGCCGTTGTCGAGAAGGACCTGGGCCGCAGCGCGGTAGTGGTCCTGTCTTTGCGATTGGAAATAGGGCCCGTGGTCGCCTCCCTCCTCGGGGCCCTCGTCCCAATCGAGCTCCAGCCAGCGGAAGCCGTGCAGGATGGGCTCGAGAGCCTCCTCGAGATTGCGCTCCTGGTCGGTGTCGTCGATCCGCAGAATGAACTGACCACCTCGCTGTCGGGCAAAGAGCCAGTTGAACATGGCCGTGCGGACACCGCCGATGTGGAGGTAGCCGGTGGGGCTGGGTGCAAATCGGGTGCGGACCATGTTCGGTGCTCGCTGGCGAATTCGGAGTCGGCGGGACGGGTCTCTACAGGATTTTGAGCACCC